>MWDQ01000025.1 GCA_002070645.1 candidate division TA06 bacterium ADurb.Bin131 | reverse complement strand
TCCTTCAATGCCACTGTATACCAATTACCAGCAGCAATCGCTATCACTCTGGCATTCTGCGCAAAAGATTGAGAAAATGAAAGTAATAAAACAGGTGTCAGGACAAAAAGCAATCTAAAATTATTAAAATATCTTTTAACTTTTCCCATTTTTCACCTCCTCAGTCAGATTTGATCTCACAATAAACAATCTCCTCCCAGCACTCCACCAGTATTAGCATCAACATAAACATATATCCAGACATTTTCTTTCGGCGGTTCTACCTCAAAATTGACCCGAATAACATATGCAAGTCGACACTTAGGAGTTGAATAATAGTCGCCCAGTTTCCCCTCAAAAAATCCATTTGGATTTACTATCATCAGTTTTACTGAGAATATCGTGGGATTCTTCGGTTTCCCATAATATAACGTGTAAATACGCCCTGCTACTGAACTGGCTTTCGCTATTGCAATCCTTTCTGCATTTTCCCTTGTTATTCTTGTCTCTGTCGGACATTCCTCAGATGCTGTTTGACTAAAAAAACTCTCAAGTTTACCCGAATAATCAACAATAGATACGCTTATAGCATCATTTTGATATTCATACCCGTTTAGTGTTCTCCTCCAGATAATATACCAGGATCCTTTATCTCTGGTCTTGTCATTATAATTATATCTGATTTTTGATAGTACAAAGTTAGATGGCAAAGGTTTCTCTGTAATAAGTTTTATGTATTTCAGCGCTATTTGTTTTATCTGGTTTGCTTCTTTTGTGGGACTTGTTATCTCTGGGGTATTTTTTCTCCAGTTTTCTAACTCCTTTGTAACTGCAGGAATATATACGGAAACTACTTCACCTGTTTTCGGTGATACTTTTATCGTTATTTCTTTGTCTGATATCTCTATTAACTCGCCCATCGCCTCAAAGGACGTAATCCCTTTTTGTATAGATATTTCACCGTCCTTTCCTTCCATACCACAAATCTTTCTTATCCTTTCATATTGAGAAAACACCATCTTTTGTTCTGCCTGAGTTAGTTGAACTTCCTCTTTTTGCGATTTACCTTGACTGTTTTCTGTTATTCCTATCAGTAGTACTGCCACTATAACTATGGTTGGAAAAAAATGTCTCATAATCCCCCCTATTTATTTTTCTGGCAGCTCGAGCAGGGTCAATTCTTGACAGTTTTGTCCTGTTCTAAACATTAAACCTCTCATCAACATCCAATCTGTTCAGTATTTCACCTGTTTTGTCAATAATTGAACCCGAAACTCATTGGTTATCTTCTACCTTTGTTATACCTACCTAAAAAGATTTTGTCAATAGATAATCAGGAAATTGTAAATAAATAAAAATATACAAAAAGGATTTTATGAGGGAAATGTAGTGAGGGACTTCAGTCCCGTACCTTTTCATAACAGCATAAATATATCAATACTTGCCTTCTTTTGTTAGATGATGCTGGATTATTTCATATCCATATATCTTATATACTAGGGCTCTTACTATCCGCTGGAACGGGTAGAAATTTCTTTGCATATCTCCCCTTCATCTTCTTCTCCCTGGTCATCCCTTATTTTACCAATATCTGATACCTTTTCTAAGACCATTGAGGTGTTACCTATGTATCTCAACTTCTGCAAGGTATGTTTTATCTTCTAAACTACAACAACTTTGACTGAAATAATAAAATATGTTTTATTAGACAAAAGAGTTTCATCTTAAACCAGGAGGCAATATTATGCCTGTAGAATTTGATTTTAAACCAGCAGAATTCCTGCCATTTAAGGATAAAAAGGTTATCAAAAGAGTAAGAAACATCAAGAAAAAGGATATCTGTAAGCATACAAATAAAAATTTCAAAATTCGTGTTATAGAAGATCAAACGGCTTTTGTCTTTGCCTGGGCGCTTCATATTGTCAAAGGAATAAAAAATTCCCTTGAACAAGGAAAAAGACATGTAATCATTCTTCCTGCACCCAACCCCCAGTATGCCCTTGTGGCTGAGATAATCAATCAGTTAAATATCTCCTGTACACATGTGCATACATTTAATATGGACGAGTATGCCGATGAAGAGGGAAACACTGCACCGAAGGAATGGAAGGGTGGATTTCAGTACTGGATGTGGCATGATTTTTTTAATCGTATAAAATCAGAATTAAGGATGCCCGAAAAACAGATACATTTCCCATCCACAAAAAATGTAAGATATTACAGCAAAATGATTGAAGATCTCGCAGGTGCGGATGTTTGTTATGGTGGAATTGGATGGAGTGGACATATCGCATTTTTTGAACCACATATTGGTGCTGATTACATAGATGATATTGATGGATATCTTGAACTTGGTTCGAGAATAGTAGACCTTCATCCAATAACACTCTGTCAGAATAGTTTGTTTGCTGATGCTGGATGTTCTGGAGATATTGCAGCATGCCCGCCAAAAGCAGCAACAATTGGGCCAAGAGATCTAAAGAATTCAAAACTTGTCAGTTTCTGGAATGGTTTTTCCTATGGGGATGTTTCATGGCAAAGATTTATCTCCAGACTGGCAGCACACGGACCCGTAACACCACTTGTCCCTGCAAGTATACTTCAGATTCTCAATAGTGAACTTACCCTTTCAGGAAGTGTTGCAGAGGATTGTAAAATAGAAACAGGTGAAAGAAAAACACCAATACAATTTCCAGAGGAATGAGATGAAAAATTTTTCAAGGGGAAAAATCATTGATATACATTCTCATGCAGGAATATCCATTAAGGCATATATGAATATGGAATATCCATACGCAACAACCATTGAGGGAATTGCTTTCAGACAACAGGTGTATGGGGTAGATGTTAATGTGGTTTTTCCCTATTCTCCTGACCTTTTCTTTGACCCTGTATATTTGAAAAAAGGCATATGCAGGATTTCAAAAAATCCAGTATCCTCGGCACCATATTTAATTGAAAATGAACTTCTCTTAAAAGAGGTTTACGAATTTTGTCCTGAATACGAGGGCAGGTTCCTTCCTTTTATTTCAGTTGATCCTGTGCGATGTGTAAAAAAACAGGTAAAAAATATTCTTGAACTCGAAAAAAAATATAAGATATATGGCATAAAGATTGTACCTGTGGTATGTCAGTCAAGCATTCTCGGATTACTTGATGAAGGAAAACAGTTTATCGAGATTGCAAAAGAAAGAAACTGGCCATTTTTAATACACACCACTGTCCATCCAGTTGAGAATTTTTCACATGCAAAACTTGTTTTCAGGGTTATTGATAAAAACCCTGATATAAAATTCTGTCTCGCCCATTGCATTGGATTCGATAAAAACTATCTTCAGGCAGCAGACCAACTTGAAAATGTCTGGGTTGATACGTCTGCACTAAAAATACAGGTTCAACTTGCAAAAGAAAATAATCCTGTGGCTGCTTCACCAGAACAAAGATTTGACGCTGATTATAACGACCATAAAAAGGTATTAGAGGCCCTTGTAGAATCGTTTCCTAATACAATCATATGGGGAACAGACACGCCTGCTTATTCTTATATCGCAAAAAGAAAACAGGGAACAGGTAAAAATTCCTTTGTTGATTTATGGCTTAAAGGCACATACAAAGACGAGGTTGAGGCATTGATGCATCTTCCTGAGCAAAAAAGAATCAAAATTTCAAATACAAACAGTATGGAGTTTCTTTTCGACAGATGAGTATACTTTTACCCTATGGAAAGCGCTTTATTGAAATAAAGCAGCAAAAAAACATCACTGTATTTGAGCCGAATTTTGCAAAACCACTAAAAAACCCATCAGAAAAAATAAAACAATCACTGAAAAAACCATATGGATGCCCTTGCCTCGCTGAAATTGTAAAAAGAAGAAAGCCACGTAGTGTTTGCATTGTTATATCAGATCATACAAGGGCAGTCTCGAGTAAAATCATTCTAAATGAAATTATTAAGGAATTAATAAACTCAGGTATTAATAAAAAGGGTATCTTTATCCTTATTGGTAATGGTACTCATAGACCAACGACAGAGATGGAAAAATTGGAACTTGTCGGGAAAGAAATTCTTAAAGATTTTTTTGTTTTTGATCACAAGGCAACAGATAGTTCAATGCTTATCCATTTAGAAAATACAGATTTTTATGTTAATAAAAGATATATTGAGGCAGATCTTAAAATAGTCACAGGAATGATTGAGCCCCATTTTTTTGCGGGATTTTCAGGTGGAAGGAAAGGAGTATGCCCTGGAATCGCCGGGATGGAATCAATAAAAATATTTCATGGTTTCAAGTTTTTAGAATCCCCCTATACAAAGCCAGGGAATCTTCAGAATAATCCCTGTCATATCTTTGCAACTGAATTTGCAAAAAAAGCAGGTGTTGACTTTCTTGTAAATGTTACTATCAATAAAAACAAGGAAATCACAGGGGTTTTTTCTGGAGAGATTGAAAAAGCATTCTTCAAAGGGGTTGATTTCTGTAAAAAAACAAGTACCTGTTATACAGAAAAAAAATATCCAGTTGTCATCACAACAAATGGAGGGTATCCCCTTGATATAGATTTTTATCAATCAGTCAAAGGAATGGTTACTGCACTTGAAATAGTTGAAAACAATGGAATAATAATATGTGTATCAGAATGCCGAGAAGGCATTGGAAGCAAAGATTTTAAGAAGATTCTTTTAGAAATGAATACACCTGAGCAGTTTATCAAAAAAATTAAGCAGCCAGGGTGTTTCCTTGATGTTCAATGGGGAGTACAACCATTGGTCCATGTTTTGAGAAAAGCCAAGATTTTTCTTGTTTCAGGCCTTTCAAAGAAAGACGCCCAACTGTGCAGATGTATAAAATTTTCAAGTATTAATCAGGCGCTTTTAGAAGCATATCGTCAACATGGGAAAAATGTAGAGGTTGCTGTAATTCCAGAAGGTCCTTATACATTGTTTGAATAGAAAAGGGGAAATATGAATGATTGGGGATTTGATCCTGATTTTGAAAACCTGAGAAATACTCTTTTGTGGAAGAAAAATTATCGTGTGCCAAATATGGAACTTGTCATAGATAGAGAAATAAAAGAGGCATATCTAAAAAAAGAAGTAAAAACAATCGAGGATGAGATTGAATTCAGGTATCGCGCAGGATATGACTATATCTGGATAAGCAAAGGTATGATTGATCCTGCTGGAACAGTAAACAAAGAGTTTGTTTCAGAAGAATCTTCCAGACATTTTAAGGGAAAAGACACTCGGGTATGGGCAGAAGAACACAGTGGAATTATACATTCAAAAAAAGATATTGAGCAATTCCCATGGCCAGAAATTGAGAAAACAGATTTTTCCGAGTTTCTCATCGCAGAGAAAAATCTCCACGATGGAATGAAGATTTTCGGGGTCTGCGGTAAAATTTTTGTGGCAACATGGATGCTTTTGGGTTTTGAGAATTTTGTATTTCTCAGTGTGGATAATCCATCTCTTGTTGACCACCTTATCAATACGATTGGTGAAATCCAGGTAAAAGCATGTGAAAAAATGATTGAGTTTGATTGTGTCGGTGGAATATGGATCCCTGATGATGTGGCTTACCACACAGGAAGTATAATGCCGCCTGTATGGTTAAAAGAAAAAATTTTCCCTTTTTATAAAAAAATGTCCGTATTGATAAAAGAAGCAGGGAAACTTTTTTTATATCATTCTGACGGAAATCTTTTTGAAATGCTTGATACTATTATAAATGCAGGATTTAATGCCATTCATCCAGTAGAACCAGAGTCAATGGATATAGCAGAGGTAAGAAATCGCGTGGGGAAAAAAATTGCACTTATTGGAAATATCTGCGTCCATACCTTAGCAACAGGAACAAAAAAACAGATTATTGAGGTTTCAAAAGATAGAATTGAAAAATATGGCAAACAGGGTGGGTATGCACTTGGGTCGAGCAATTCAATAGCAAACTACGTGCCACTTGAAAATTATCTCTCCATGCTTGAAACAAATGCAAGATATGGAGTCCTAACAACCAGATAGGGGCGAAAAATGGTTAAGATTGAAAATCCGTCGAGAAAAGAATTTGATAAGGTTATGCAATTCCTTGAAGAGTCATATGACCATTCAAAGGGTTTTTTCTGGCTAAATTATCCACAGGTTCTTTCAAAGGAAACAATAGACTATGATAATATCTTTATCATAAGAGAAGGAAATAGAATTGCCTCGCTTGTGGGTATTTATCCTCAAAAATTATTCATTAACGACAGGACAACAACCATCGGTGGCATAGGAAGCGTATCAACACATCCTGATTTCAGGAATAAAGGATATATGAAAACTTTAATGGATTTCTGTATTGATGAAATGAAAAAAAGGAAATATTCTTTTTCGATTCTCGGTGGAGATAGACAACGTTATAATTTCTGGGGGTATGAAACATGTGGTTCAAATCTGGTCCTGACATTTACCCAGAGATCTTTTGAAAAATCAGGTATAACAGAGATAGTTCCTATTTTCAGGTACGATGGCTCTGAACAGATTATAGAAGAAATAAAACAGGCACACATTGAACTTCCCTGTTATATTGAAAGAAGCAATTCCTGGTTTCAAAAGGTATTCAATGAAAAAATTCATACCCAGGTCTATTACACAAAAAGTAAAAATGGTTTTGCATATGCTATTATTACAGGCGAAAGGATAGAAAGAAAAATTGTTGAGATTGGCGGCGAAAAAAATCTCTGGTCTCCTATGGTTTATTCTTTATTAAAAAGATGGAATATGAATATTGTGGATTTGTATTTCCCGAGTAATATTCAGGAATCAAGTATCTTATTCAAGCATGCCGGAGGATTCAGAATTGAACCTTTTTTTATGGTAAAGATTCTTTCCTTTGAGGATACAATTGCGTGTTTATTCGGAAGAGATATCCAGTGTGATTGTCTTCTAAAAGTATCCGAAACAAAACAATTGTATGGAAACCCTGATAAAAACAAAAAACTGATTGAATTTGACGAAAAGAAATGGGTAAGAGTATTTTTTGGCCCTCTTATAAACGAGGTGCCAGATTGTTTAAAAAAATATATTCCATCACAGTTTTACTGGTGGCTTCTTGACCATATCTGAAAAGTAGGTGTCCATCATAATTTTTCTTTTATTCAGAAAAGGGTAAAATGTGATAAAGGAAGGATTATGGAGATTAAGTTTGTAAAAAAAAGAGATGGTAAACTTCAGGAATTTTCTGATAAGAAAATAACAACTGCTATCTATAAGGCGCTCAAAGCCACAAAAAAAGGTGGATTTCCTCTTGCAAAAAAACTTTCCATTGAGGTAATCGATGTACTTAAAAAAGAAAAATATATATGCCCATCTGTCGAGCATATACAGGATATAGTTGAAAAAATTCTAATGAAAAACAATCTTCCTGAGGTGGCTCGTTCATATATTGTTTATAGAGAAAAGAGAAAACAGATAAGAGAAAGCAAAGAAATATTTGGCGTGCAGGATAGATTAAAGTTATCTCTCAATGCTTCGGGTATCCTTAAAAAAAGATACCTACTGCGGGATGAATCAGGAAAAATAGTAGAAAACCCGGAACAGATGTTCAACAGAGTAGCAAAAACAATTGCAGAGGCAGAAAAAAATTGGTCAAACAGTGTTTCAGAGTATCAGGAAAAATTTTATGAGTTAATGCAAAGCCTGCAATTTTTGCCGAATTCTCCGACACTTATGAATGCAGGCACAAAACTTGGACAATTGTCAGCATGTTTTGTTTTGCCTGTGCCTGATTCTATAGAAGGAATTTTTGAAACATTGAAAAATATGGCACTTATTCATCAAAGTGGTGGGGGGACAGGTTTTTCATTTTCAAGTATTCGTCCAGAAGGAGATATTGTCAGAAGTACAATGGGCAGGGCATCTGGACCAATTTCCTTTCTCGAAATTTACGACAGTGCAACAGATGTAGTAAAACAGGGTGGAAGAAGAAGAGGAGCGAATATGGGAGTACTTCGGGTTGATCATCCTGATATTATTGAATTTGTCACCTCAAAAAGAAAAAATATTCTTACAAATTTCAATATATCTGTTGCAATAACCGATAGATTTATGAAAAAGGCAATCGCCCGGGAAAAATTTGATCTTATAAACCCGAGAACAGGCAAACCTGTAAAAAGTATTCCTGCAGACGAATTGTTTGATATAATCTGCCAGTGCGCGTGGGAAACAGGAGATCCTGGTTTAATTTTTATTGATGAAATTAATAGAAAAAATCCAACCCCTGAAATCGGTTCTATTGAATCTACAAATCCATGTGGTGAACAACCACTTCTAAATTATGAGTCATGCAACCTGGGTTCAATCAACCTCACAAAAATAATTGAAAAAAACACAATTAACTGGGAAAAATTAAAGGAAATTGTTCAATTATCAGTAAGATTTCTTGATGATGTAATAGAGGTCAATAAATACCCTTTCGAACAAATACGTAATATAACACTCGGTAACAGAAAGATTGGACTTGGGGTTATGGGATGGGCAGATATGCTTGCTGAACTTGAAATAGAGTATGGAAGTAAGGAAAGTATCAAACTTGCTGGAGAAATTATGGGATTTATCAATAAAACTGCCTTTGAATATTCTGTTAAACTCGGAAGAGAAAGGGGAAGTTTTCCAAATTTTTCAAAGAGTATCTATACAAATAAAATTGACTGCCTTCGAAATTGTACAAGAACCACTATCGCACCAACAGGAACAATCAGCATCATAGCAAATTGTTCAAGTGGAATTGAACCATTTTTTGCTATTGCTTATATAAGAAGGATTTCTGGCGGAAGTATGTTTGAGGTAAATCCTATCTGGGAAAAGAAAGCAGATTCACTGAATCTCTTAAAACCAAAGATTATGGCAGAGATAATAAAAAAAGGGTCTGTTAATAATGTAAAGGGCATACCAGAAAAAATGAAAAAAATTTTCAGGACTGCCCTTGAAATAAAACCAGAACTTCATCTTTTGATGCAGGCAACTTTTCAAAAGTATACTGATAATGCTGTTTCAAAAACAATTAACCTGGCCGAAGATGCATCAATCAAACAGGTTAAAAATATCTTTACCTCAGCGTATAAACTAAGGTGTAAAGGAACCACTGTATTCAGATATGGAAGTAAGCCATCACAGGTCCTTTATCTCGGCGAGGACTTTGCCGAAGATATTGACTATTTAAGTTTAGGAGAAGAATTTGCAGGATGCTCCCGTACCACCTGCGATTTCTAACAGTGTCCTGATACCCAGATTAGTGTCTTATTTTTCAAAAGGATTCGAAAATACTGCTGCATCTCCAAGTTCTTTTTCAATTTCGAGAAGACGATTGTATTTTGCGATTCTCTCGCTTCTACAGGCAGAACCTGTTTTAATCTGGCCGCCTGTCATTGCAACAGAAAAATCAGCCATAAATGTATCTTCGGTTTCGCCACTTCTATGGGAAATAACATATCCCCAACCAGCCTTCCTGCACAGATTTATGGCTTCAATTGTTTCTGTAACTGTTCCAATCTGGTTAAGTTTTATAAGTACAGCATTTGTTGCTTTTTCTTTTATCCCGCGTTTAATAAACTTTGTATTCGTTACATAAAGGTCGTCCCCAACAATCTGAACATTATCTCCTATTGTCTGCGTTAATTTCTTAAAACCTTCCCAATCATTCTCTGCAAGCCCATCTTCTATTGATACAATGTTGTATTTCTTTATCCAGCCCTTATAAATCTCTATCATTTCATCGCTTGTTTTCCTGCCCTGCTTTGATTTTGAAAGATTATATATGCCGTCTTCGTAGAAAGAACTTGCGGCTGGATCCAGTGCAAGGGCAATGTCAATACCTGGTTTGTATCCAGCAAGTTCGATTGCCTTTATGATTACCTCACATGCCTCGTCATTACTTGAAAGATTCGGGGCAAATCCACCTTCATCCCCAACACCTGTTGAATATCCTTTTTCTGAAAGGATTTTTTTCAGAGAATGAAATGTTTCTGCTCCGTATCTTAGTGCCTCTGCAAAACTTTGGGCACCAATAGGCATTACCATAAACTCCTGAAGGTCAACACTATTTTCAGCGTGTTTCCCGCCATTAAGAATATTCATCATTGGAACAGGAAGCCGTACTGTACCAACTCCTCCAAGATACTGATATAAAGGAAGCCCCGCAACCTTTGCTCCTGCCTGTGCGACAGCCATCGACACACCGAGTATGGCATTTGCCCCTAATCTGCCTTTGTTTGGAGTTCCATCAAGTTCAATCATAACCCTATCTATCTCTGCTTGCCTAAATGGATCCATACCGATAATCTTTGGCGCGATGATATTATTAACATTATCAACTGCTTTTAGCACTCCCTTTCCATTGTATCTTTTTTTATCTCCATCCCTTAATTCAACTGCTTCGTTTTCTCCTGTAGAAGCGCCTGATGGGACAGAACTTGATACAACAACACCATTTGAAAGAGTACAAAAAACCCTTACAGTCGGATTACCACGTGAATCAAGAATTTCAATTGCACTTAATGAAGAAATAACTGTTTTCATATATACCTCCGGTTAGGTTTTTGCGAAACTGGATGTTTATTATTATAAATCCTAATCCAGTCGGTTTCAACAAACCCTGGTTTTTACACTCCTCTTAATCTTGCTGCGGCAGAAACTCTGTTGATAGCAATCATCAGAGCAGACATTCTAAGGGATATATTCTTTTCTTCGGCTATACAAATTATATTATTGAATGCCTTCTCCATCAGGTTTCTTAATCGAACATCAACCTCTTCTGCTGTCCAGTAGAATGATTGAGTATTCTGCACCCATTCAAAATAAGAAACACTAACTCCGCCTGCATTTGCAAGAATATCAGGTATAACCACTATGTTTTTGTCCTCGAGAATTCTGTCTGCTTCCTTTGTAATAGGGCCATTTGCTGCTTCACATATTAGATTTGCCTTTATTCTACACGCATTTACAGAATTGATTGAGGACTCAAGCGCAGCAGGAATAAGTATATCTGTTTTAAGTTCGAGAATCTCATTGACAGAAATCTTTTCTGCATCTTTATAATTCATCACACTTTTTGTTTTATTTTTCACTTTTATTAGTTTTTCTACGTCAATACCCTTTGAATTATAAATTGCTCCTGTTGAATCGCTTACTCCAGTAATGATAAAACCCTCTTTTTCAAGAAACATTGCAGAGTATTTCCCAGCATTTCCAAAACCCTGGATAATAACATTTTTTTTATCAACTGACTGTTTCTTGTGCTTGAAATAATTCAATATTGTAAAGTAAATACCCCTTCCTGTTGCCTGGTTTCTTCCTTCGGAACCACCAATTTCAAGAGGTTTTCCTGTAACAACGCCAGGGGTATATCCTCCAGATATTCTTGAATAAGTATCCATAACCCATGCCATTGTCTGAGGATCAGTATTTACATCAGGGGCTGGAATATCCTTTGTTGGTCCTATTATGCAAGCAATCTCTGAGATATATTTTCTGGTCATCCTTTCAATCTCACCAGAAGACATTTTCTTTGGACTGCATTTAATTCCGCCCTTACCACCACCAAAAGGTATGTTCATAACAGCGCACTTCCATGTCATCCACATTGAAAGTGCCTTTACCTCATCGAGGTTAACATTATGATGATATCTTATGCCACCTTTTGTAGGACCTCTAAGGGAACTATGCTGGGATCTATATCCTGTAAAAATGTGCACATCTCCATTATCCATACGCACAGGAATAGAAACTGTCATTACTCTTTCTGGCTCTCGCAATAAACTACAAAGCCAATCTTCAAGACCACTTAGTTTTGCTGCTTCGTCAAATTGATTCTGTGCTACTTCCCACGGATTATCCATTTTTGCCTCCTAAAGAATTTAAAAAAATCCTTGGGGCAACTTTGCCGGTAAAATTGGATGACTTCCCTGTCTCCGAAGTTGTAGCACCATTGCTACGGTTAAATATGAGATAAAATTGCGGATAAAAGATTATAGCATACATAAAATAGCAATACAAGTTATCTTATCAGGAACTACCTAAAAATGGAAATATAAACAGATCTTATTGGGTGAAAGTGATATTTTTTATGGTTTATTTTTCTCTATAAATCAGAATAGAGATTATAATTTTCTTTGTTAATGGGAACAGTATATTTGTATTTATTTTCCAATTCACGAAACTTCTGGTGATTAGCAATACCTTTCTCCAAAAGGAATCAACTCTTGACAAATTTTCCCTAGACGTTCATATAGCAGGATAGCAGCGGTTGGTATAAAATAATAGACGTGAACAACCAACCCGTGCTGGCGCACAGATTCTGTAAGTGTCTGGATGAAAATAAGACAGTCATCATTATTTCTGAATATTGCGCCTTTTTCGTTACCACTTGCATAAATATGATACACTGTTTCTTCGTATTCAACCCATATAGGTCTATAACCGTTTTAGATTTTGTCAAGAGTCAAGAGTTGACCCCGTTTAGTTTATTTATAATAAAATTTGAAAAATAAAACCAGAAGAAGAGCAACTGTGCCACACCACACAACCAGTAATTTCTTCATTCTCCTGATGTTGTATATTGATGCATATTTCTTACGATAATACTCAAAGCCGAAAATAAGGGGTAAGATAATAAAAGAAAAGAAAAGAAATAAAAAGAAAAGAAATAAAGCAATTGCTAAGAAGCCCGGGCCTGGTTCGATTGGAACATAATCACCGAAATGAAATTCTGCCCTCATGATAGGCATAAAACATGGAGAACAAAGAGCAAAAATTCCAACAATGAAAAACAGCATAAAAGGAACCAGAATACCGATAGAAAGCAAAATAAACCACGATGTCTCTGCATGCCTCCATGCATCCATCAACATACCAATAGAGAAAATATAGAAAAAAACAATCACTGCACATATAAAAATAAGAAGACATGAGCAAACAATATCAAGTATTTGTTGGATTATTCCTCCTTCCATTGTTTTACCTCTATTGTATGAGATGAATTCCTGTTTTGTCCGAGCGAAATGGTTGCTTCAATTGTTTTTTTTGCTGGTGGTGTACCAACCTCCCCAGTAGAAAAAATAAGAAATGTATCATCCTCGTTTTTCGTAATAGAAATCATACATCTACCTTCGCCAAGAAGCATCTCTTCCCCGGAATAGATATCCCCATATTCTTCTAATTCGAGAAGTGCTTTTTGCATACCTGCCTCAGCAAGCCAGAAAGCCATTTTTGAAAATTCTCCTTTTTTTATCTTACTCCATGCCATCCCTATGTTGGCTGTGAGTGAAAAACTGAGCACTAAAAGAAACCCGAGAAAAGCCACAACACATATAAGTGCGGCTCCCTTTTTTTTATGATTCATTTCTGTTCCTTACACAAAGAAAAAATTCCCTATTCTTAAAAATTTTCCCATCATTATCAGGAAGTACATATACCCTTATAACATCAGGAGAAGAAACATCGTAAACAAAACGAACATTTGAAAAAAACCACTGTCCCTGTCTGGTAATACTTTCATCACAAATATTCAATTTTATGATAACTTTCTTTTCTCTATAAAATTTATAAACCATAACTGAATCTGGGTTCATCAAAACCAGGGTATCCCGGGATGTCTTGAAATCCTTAAAATCAGGAAGAATCTTAGATGCATTTCTTACATCAGAGGCAAATATATCTGAAAAACATTGAACATCCTCGAGATATTCAGCGTATACATTACTCCGTTTTATAATTCCAAAAGAACCATAGTAAATCTGAAAAACAAAGTTCAGTGTAATAATAAGTATTGCAATATAAACAAGCATTTCTATGAGGGTAAAACCAGTTTTATTTTTCATTTTTTCTTAATGTTATAAGATTAAAATGTTCATTTCTGGTTGATTCCTGCCAGGTAAGTGAAACCTCAATCATTTTTAAACCATCTCTTTCAGGATAATCAGAGATATTTATGGTTCCATTCCATCCCTGGAGATATTTAAGTTTTTCTTTTATTTCCGGGGAAAATTCAATGGTACCGTTTTCAGCATACAGAGAAGGAGATGAACAGATAATTTCCATTTGACTTTCTACAATAGCGGCTGCCCTCTGCATAGAATATGCGTTATTCAATACTGCAATACCCTTTAAGAGCACTTCATAGGTTGAATCAAGAAGTATTACCCCTATTCCGAGTGCTACAACCAGTTCAATCAGAGTTAATCCAGTTTTATTTTTCATGTCTGTGAAACCAAAATAACACGGTCAATCTCTTCAGGTGTTGTTATTCCTTGTTTAACCTTTTCAAGCCCATCATCAACAAGTGTACGATTGTTTAATTCCTGTAGAAGATTTTTTAGTTGTGAGATTGAGGGTTTTTTCAGTATAAACTGTCTGAGACGATCATCCATTAGAACCATCTCACTGATAACTGTTCTACCAGAATATCCCTGATATAAACAATTGTTACAACCCTTACCCTTCTTAAACACCCATGAATTATCTGAGAGTTTTAACCGGCTAAGAATATCGTGTGAAGGCAAATACTCAACTGCACAGGACTGACATACCTTCCTTACCAATCTCTGGTTAATCACACCTGAAATTGCTGAGGAAAGAAGAAATGGTTCTATATTCATCTCGAGCAATCGAACAAAAACGCTTACTGCACTGCCTGAATGAATTGTTGTTAAAACAAGGTGCCCGGTAAGACCCGCCTCCATAACCATCCTGGCTGTTTCTTCATCCCTGATTTCTCCAACAAGGATTACTTCTGGATCCTGCCGCAAAATTGAACGTAGAGCATCTGCATAAGTAAAACTGGCATTTGAATTGACATGTGTCTGGCTTATGTTTCCAAATGTATATTCAACGGGATCCTCGAGGGTAATAATATTACACAGAGGCCGCTTTTCGAGTATTTTCTGAATACAGGCGTACAGCGTTGTTGTTTTTCCGCTATTTGCAGGACCTGTTAAAAGAAGCACGCCTTGAGGTTTTAGTATAAGATTCTCGAGGGTATTGCTAATATCCTGAGAGAAGCCAAGTTGTTCAAGTTTAAACCTGATATTACGTGAATCAAGAATTCTTATAACCGCCTTTTCTCCATATATTGTTGGAAATGTTGTAACCCTTAATTCAATAGGTTGACCCGAAATATGAATACTTCCATCCTGAGGAATATCTCTTCTATACACAATCAGATGAGAAAGTACCTTTATCCTCATAAGCAATCCTTCTTTTAATGACACAGGAAGATCAGCAACAGGATACATCATTCCATCAATCCTGTATTTAACAGAAACTTCATTTATATGAGGCTCAAAATGAATATCACTTGCCTGCCTTACAACTGCCTGAGAAATAAGAAGGTCGACTACTGATTCAATACCATTTGTTTTATCTGAAAGTAAAATGTCCTTCTCTCTTTGTAATTCATCAGGCGTATAGGCACGTTCGAGATAGTCGGTCTTCCTCTGTGTTTTCTCTGATAACTTCTTTTTTCTCATCAGCATATCACATTCCTTCAATAATACTATTGGCAACATCTATCAATGAGCCAAAAACCACCCTACAGGTAATCCAGACATAAAGCCCCCCTACAAAAATAAAAAGTGGCTGTATAATAGAAGCAAAAATACCAATCCTCATTTCAAGATCTGTTTCTCTAAATCTAATAAGATTTGTAATGGACCAATCAATTCCTCCTGACTTTTCACCTGTTTTTATAAACCATAATTCAGAATCAGAAAATATTTTCATAGATTCAAATGCATCTGAAACTGTTCCTCCGTTCTTGAGAATCTGGATAGCCCTATCAGCAGTGGCTTTTCCTTTATTATCAAGCACAGCGGATGAATTCTCAATAGCAGAATCCAAAGGAAAATTCGTTTTTATCATTTCCCCGAGAATTCGAAGAAAACTCAATATCTGTGCCTGATTTCTTATAGAACCAATGGGTGGCAGGCAAGAAAAAATCCTTTGGAATAGGTGTTTTTTCCTCGTTAAAAAGTGAATGATTGTGCAGATAAAAATACTTCCTATAAAAAACGCTGATACCCATAAAGTAACCTGCAATATCTGTGGATTAAATGATGTCTGGTTAAAGGATGTGGGGACATTTAATCCTTTAATATCGTTTATCAGCCAGGTAAAAACAGGAAATATCTTAAACTTCATAAAGGAAACAATACAGAGAAAAACAACTATAGTGAGAAAAAGAAAACTTCCAGGATACAGAATATTGGCCTTAAATTTATTATGCAGTTTTTCTTCTATTTCAAAAAATTCCGCTGATATATCGAGGGCTGTTGATAAACTGCCAATTTTTTCACTGGCTGAAATAATTCCAGTAAAAACCTGTGGGAATACAAGAGGATATTTTGAAAGGGCATTACTGAAAGATTCTCCGCGTTCAATATCTTCAGCCACATTAAACAATGCCTCGCGCAGAGGAGCTCTTTCCATATCAGCAGAAATTAAAATCAAACATTCTGATAGAGAAAAGGATTTTTTAAGGAATGATGAAAGTTGACGAGCGAAGAAAATAAGATCTGATGATGGGGTTGCCCTGCTTCTGACAGTTAAATCAAGAAATCGTAATTCACGGTCAATCGCAATAGGACTGATACCTTTGCTCTTGATTTGCTCAAGGGCATCAAAAATACTTTTAGATGAGACCCTGCCTTTGACCAGATGTCCATTCTGTTGCCTGCCAAGATATTTATACATAACAATGAATCAAGAATACATAACGCCCAAAATACCGCTGATCCCGGCTCTAACAGCCAGTATAGCAACTACAGCAACAAGTAGACCTATGCACAAAATTATGATTGGTTCTATAAAATGGATAAAAATGTCTATCTGTCTATCAAACTCGTGATCATAAAAATCTGCCAGATAGAAAAGTCCTTCCTCGAGATCACCCTTTTTCTCACTGACGCTAATTGTCCAGGCAAAGATATGAGGAAAAATCGGGTAATTAAAAAGAATATCCGTCCATCTCTTGCCCCCAGAAACCCAGCGTTGCATCTCATCAGAAGCAGAATTAATCTGAACACTTCCAGAAGATGGCCCACTCATACATAAGGCATCAGGAAGAGAAATATGGGAAGAAAGCAACATCGCAAGATTTCTTGCAAATCTTGATAAGGATGCATACCGCAGAATTTTTCCGTACAGTGGAAGACGAAAAGAAAATTTTTCCAGAGAAATACTCATCTTACGTTTTATAAAATGCTTGGCAATGAAAAAAACACCGACAACCAGAATAATAGCAACAAGGACTTTAATCCAGTGATTATATAAAAATACAAGAAAAGTAAAAAATTTTGGTATTCTTCCTGATGGTAGAAAATCACGAAATTCTAAAAAGGAGGGAACAAAATTCACAACAATGAAACAACCTAAAATAATGCCCGCCACCAGAAGAATTGCAGGATAAATCATAACCTCTTTAATTTTTTTCTGCAGTTTATTCATTTTCTCTGAATATATTGCAAGGTCCTGAAGAATCTCTGGCAACCTACCTGAAGATTCTCCTGCCTTTATCATTGCAATATAAACAGATGGAAATAAATCAGGATAACGCGAGAATGACTCAGTTATTGTTTTACCTGATTCAATGTCTGTTGCAATACTATTAATAACTGAAGAAAGATTTTTCTTTTTTATGTCTTTTGCAAGATGTCGCAATCCAGGAACAATAGGAAGGTTTGTTTTTAGTAGATTAACAAGTTGCTGGTTAAAGAAAACAAAATCATCTGAAAAAAGACCTTTTTTTACATTCATAGTTTGTTATGGTAATTATTACCTTTCACAAAATATGCTGTTAACCGAATTCTTCAGTTATAGATTACCCCTACCCCTATACTCTGTCAAGGACGCTATATCCCTATATGAAAAAATTCCCTTTTCAGTAATAAACCCTGAGATTAACCTTCCAGGGGTAATATCAAAAGCAGGATTATATACATTCACATCTTCAGGAGCAACCCTTATGCCCTTAATATGGGTTATTTCTTCTTTATTCCGTTGTTCAACAGGAATTTCATTTCCACTTTGTATAGAAAAATCAAAACTTGAAAGTGGTGCAGCAATATAAAAAGGAATCCTGTGGAATCTTGCAAGAACTGCTATGGAATATGTTCCTATTTTGTTTGCAGTATCACCATTTTTTGCAATCCTGTCAGCACCAGTTATTACCATATCAATTCTTTTCTGCTGCATAAGAAATCCAGCCATATTATCACATATCAAGGTACAATTTATGCCTGCTTTTTTCAACTCCCACATTGTTAATCTTGCTCCCTGAAGTATGGGCCTTGTCTCATCAACAAAAACCTCAATATTCTTATGTTTCTCTGCTGCAAGATAAATAGGAGCCAATGCTGTCCCTATACCCGAGGTTGCAAGTCCACCTGCATTGCAGTGAGTAAGAATCCTCATCCCACTTTTAATAATTGTATTGCCATTTCTGGCTATAGAGATAGAACTTTTGATATCCTCATTAAATATTTTTCTACATTCCTGCTCCATCTTTTTAATAATTTTTTCTGGTGAAAGATGCCTGTTTCTTAGTGCTATATTATTTAATCTTTTAACACCATAAAAAAGATTATATGCAGTAGGACGACAACCACTTATATAATGCGAGGATTTCTCTAAGATATTGAAAAACATTTCTTTATCTTTTATTTTTGCTTTTTTCACTGAAAGAAGAATACCGTACGATGCTGCAATACCTAATGCTGGAGCACCTCTTATCTTTAATGTTTTTATTGCATCAAAAACATCCTCAATTGTGCACAGTTCAATGTATTCTTCTTTTTCAGGCAGGAGTGTCTGATCAATAATCTTCAGTTTATCTTTTTCCCAGGAAAGGGTTTTAATAATTTGTTTCACTTTTAGTTTAAGGAAATATTTCCTTCAGGTAAAATATCTCTAAGTGCCTCGAGCAACTCTGGAACAATAGCAACCTGAAATCTGGTTAATTTTACCTTAACAAAGCCACTATCTTCATCACCAATAACAATAAAGATTTGAGAGCTTCCTCTATGGCTGTTGAAGATATCCTTTATCTGAGAAAGAATATCCTTTGGTGTTTTTGTGCTGATTTTTATAACAAGATTTTTTGTATGCTTTTCTGATATTGTATTAAGGGTAGCCACATCTTTTGCAATAATCTTACTTTTTTCTGATCTGTGTTCTATCTTCCCTTTTATAAAAACAATATTGCTTATTTTGAGTATACTCGAGATATTTTCATATACCTGTGGATAGAATACAACCTCAATCTTTCCATATAAATCCTCAAGTTCTCCAACAGCCATTTTTTCTCCTTTTCGACTGGTCATTATCTTAAGATTCTGCATTAAACCTCCAAACCAATACTCCCGGCCTTCAACAAGTTTACCAGTTTCATTGCTCCAGGCATCGACAAAATGAGAAAGTGTTTCCCGGCAATTTTCGAGAGGATGCCCTGTTCGGTAAACACCGAGCATTTCTTTTTCAAATGCAAGTAGTTTTGATTCAGACCATTCTGGAAGTTGAGAGATTGCCTCGTGTATTGCAGGCGACTCAAAATTTTCAGTTCTCGAGAATATTGAAAGTTGTCCGTCTGCATTAATTTTCTGTATTCTCGAACCCTGTTCAATGGCTTCATCCATAAGTGCATACAGATGTGAACGAGGCATCTCAAATGAATCGAATGCACCTGCTTTAATCAAACTTTCAACAA
Source organism: candidate division TA06 bacterium ADurb.Bin131 (assembly GCA_002070645.1). Lineage (GTDB taxonomy): Bacteria > Ratteibacteria > UBA8468 > B48-G9 > DTJG01 > DTJG01. The sequence continues at coordinate 32,654 of MWDQ01000025.1, read as the reverse complement.
CCTTTCTATTAATCAATCTAAGATCAACCCTCTGACAAAAATCAAATAGTGACTTAAATCTTCCCTCTTTTCTTGCTTCAAGAATTGATTGTATTGCTCCCTGGCCAACATTCTTTATCGCGGATAACCCAAATAATATGTCATTTCCGACAATTGAAAATTTTTCAATACTTTCCTGTATGTCTGGTGGTAATACCCATATATTCATCTGTTCCGCTTCCTCTATGTATTGTCTTATTTTTTCTTCATTGCCTATTTCACTATTAAGAAGCGCTGTCATATATTCAAGAGGATAATTTGCTTTCAAATAAGCCGTCTGGTAAGCAAGTATTGCATAACTGGTGCTATGAGATTTATTAAAACCATAACCAGCAAACTTTGCCATGTTATTAAAAATCTTCTCAGCAAGTTCTGGGCGAATCCTATTCTTTTTTGCGCCACTTAAGAATTTTTCCCTTTGCTTTTCAAGAAGTTCAGGGTTTTTCTTACCCATTGCCTTACGAAGAATATCTGCCTCCCCCATTGAGAAATTACCAATGACATTGGCTATCTTCATTACTTGTTCCTGATATAAAATAACACCATAGGTGGGTTTAAGTATTGGTTCAAGAAGTGGATGTTCATATTTTATTTTTGTGGGATCTTTTTTACACTGGATATACTGCTCGACCATTCCACTTTGCATTGGTCCTGGTCTGTAAAGAGCAAGAATCGCTATGATATCTTCAAAAGATTTCGGCTTGGTACGCTTTAACAATTCTCGCATTCCATCACTTTCAAGCTGAAATAGTCCAATCGAATCACCACGGCACAACATCTCATAGGTCAAAGAATCATTTTCAGGTATTTCCTTTATATCTATTCCTTTATTAAGTCTTACAAGATTTATGGTTTCATCAATAAGAGATAGGTTCTTTAGCCCGAGAATATCTATTTTCAGAAGCCCGATTTTTTCTATACTGGTCATCTCAAACTGGCTTGTAGTTTCACCCCTTGTTCCACGAAATAATGGAACATATTTGTAGATTGGTCTATCTGTAACAACAACGCCTGCTGCGTGGGTTGAAGCATGCCTTGCTAAACCTTCGAGAGAAACAGAAATCTCGAAAAGTTTTTTTATCCTTTCATCGCTTTTTATCAATCGGTTAATCTCTTCATTCTTTATTAGTTCTTCTTTTAATGATGCCCCTGGTTCAGAAGAAATCAGTTTTGCAATTCTATCAACCTCGGCAAAACTCATTTTTAACGCTCTCCCGACATCTCTTATAACCGCCCTTGCTCCCATTGTACCGAATGTTGCTATCTGGGCCACGTTTTCTTCTCCATATTTATGTCTGATATATTCAATAACCTGATCTCTTTTTGTATCCTCAAAGTCAATATCAATATCAGGCATAGAAATTCTTTCGGGATTTAAGAATCTCTCGAACAATAAATCATATTTCAGTGGATTTATCTCAGTTATACCAAGAAGGTACGCTACCAGACTACCAGGGCCCGAGCCACGGCCAGGACCTACCTTTATATTTCTTTTTCTTGCCTCATTTACAATATCCTGTATGATAAGAAAGTACCCCGCAAAGTTCATCTTCTTTATAACATCCAGTTCGTACCTTACCCTTTTAGTAATATCATTTTCTACATTGTTATAATCCATATTAAATTTTTTTTTCAATCCTTCTAAAACAAGGTTTTCAAGACACTGAGCATCAGACATTCCATCCGGAAGTGGAAAACGCGGTATGTGTTGACTGGAAAAATCAATAGATACATTACATTTTTCATAAATTTCAATAGTATTAAGCAATGCACCAGGGACTTCTGCAAAAAGCATCTTCATCTGTTCAGGCGTTTTAAAATAAAACTCTGAACTTGAAAATCTTAATCTATTTTCATCCTCAATGTTCGTGCCTGTTTGTATACACAGAAGAATTTCATGCGCAAAACAGTCGTCCTTTTTTAGATAATGGCAATCATTTGTGGCGACAAACTTTACACCATTTTTCTTTGCTATATCCAGGATTTCTTTGTTTATTTTTGTTTGTTCCGGGATACCAATCTCCATCATCTCGAGGTAAAAATTCTCTTTACCAAAAACATCAAGATACCATCTTAAGCTGTTTATTGCCTCATCTACATTGTTAGAAAGCAGCCACTGGCTTATTTCTCCCTGCATACAACCACTTAATATAATCAGACCTTCTGAATGTTTTGCAAGTAGTTGCCTATCGATTCTCGGCTTATGATAGAACCCTTCAAGATAGGAACGGGTAGAAAGTTCAAGCAGATTTTCATATCCCTTGTTGTTTGCTGCAAGCACAGTCAAATGATAGGATGCCTGATTTTTTCCGGTTGTCTTTTTTTCAAACCTGTTGGTGGGTGTTATATACATCTCAGAACCAATAATCGGTTTTATTCCATTATTCAGAGCACTTTCATAAAAATGTATTATTCCAAAAAGACCGCCATGATCAGTAATCGCAAGACCAGGCATTTCAAGGTAGTGTGCCTGTTTTGTTACTTCATCTATGCGGCACATCCCATCAAGTAAACTATACTCTGTGTGAAGATGCAGGTGAACAAAATCCTTCATTTTCCGTTGATCGCCTGTTTTTTAGCAACCTGATAGATTTTCCCTTCTGTTTTAATGGATGGCGCAATTGCAATCTCAACAAGTTGCATTTCTTTTATATCCCTCACACCAAGGCTTGCCATTGAAAGACGCAATGCGCCCATCAGGTTTTGAGATCCATCATCAGTCGTTGAAGGTCCAAAAAGTATCTGCTTCACTGGTCCTGATGTTCCAAGTCGGATTCGTGTGCCCCTAGGCAGATTTTCGTCAGATGTTGCCATACCCCAATGATAACCCTTTGCGGGTGCCTCTTCCGCTCTTACAAACGCAGAACCAACCATCACCAGGTCAGCACCGCATGCAAATGCCTTACAAATATCACCGCTTGTAATCATTCCACCATCTGTTATTATTGGAACATACCTACCAGTGCGCTTATAAAAAAAGTCTCTCGCAGCAGCACAATCACTCGTTGCTGCAACCTGAGGAACCCCTATTCCAAGTACTTCACGTGTTGTGCAAGCAGCACCAGGTCCTATACCTACAAGAAGTCCAGAAATACCTGTTTCCATTAGATCAAGTGCAACCTGGTATGTTACACAATTTCCGGCTATAACAGGAATCTTTAATGACAGACAGAGTTTTTTAAGATCAAGGGGTTTATAGGTACTTGAAAGATGTTTTGCTGTTGTTACTGTTGACTGAACAACAAAGATATCAGCACCAGCATCCTGAACAATAGGACCAAATCTTTCTGCGTCCTGAGGGATTGAACTAACAGCGCATAAAACCCCTGCCTTTTTAATCTCCTGTATTCTTTCAACAATAAGTTGTTCCTTGACGGGTTCCTGATAAATTTTCTGGATTAATGCTGTGGCTTTATCTGAAGGACAGGAGATAATTTTTTCTATAACCGCGTAAGGATCTTTGTACCTTGTATATATTCCCATAAGATTAAGTACTGCAAGTCCCCCTGCTTTTCCAAATGCAATTGCAAAATGAGTATCTACAACTCCGTCCATTGCGGCTGCAAGAATTGGAACCTCAAGCCGTTTACCTGCAATGTCAACTGAAATATCAACATCAGCAGGGTTTAATGTAATACCTCCTGGCACAAGAGAAATATCATCAAAACCATAACATACCCTTGCTTTTCTTCCTCTTCCAATCCACATACCCATAAAAACCCTCCTTTATTTATCCTTTGCCTGTTTCAGGTTTAACAAAAGTTCTATGTTTGAACGAGTTGTCCTTAACCTCGATATCAAAAGTTCCATTGCTTCCACAGGATTAAGAGGAGCAAGTATTTTCCTCAACAACCATATCAGTTGAAGTTCATCAGGATCAACAAGAAGTTCTTCCCTTCTGGTACCTGATCGATTGATATCAATCGCAGGAAATGTCCTCCTGTCAGCAAGTTTTCTATCAAGATTTATTTCCATATTACCTGTCCCCTTGAATTCCTCAAAAATCACGTCATCCATCTTACTGCCGGTATCTATCAATGCAGTTCCGAGTATTGTTAAACTTCCACCTTCTTCCACATTTCTCGCGGATCCAAAAAATCTTTTTGGTTTATCAAGGGCATTTGATTCAAGACCACCAGTCATAATCTTTCCACTATGAGGAACAAGCACATTATGTGCCCGGGCAAGACGGGTAATACTATCGAGAAGTATTACAACATCCTTTTTATGTTCAACAAGCCGTTTCGCCCTTTCAAGTGCTATATCTGCCACCTGGACGTGTCTATCAGGCGGTTCATCAAATGTTGCACTGACAACCTCTCCTTTTACAGATCTTTTCATTTCTGTTACCTCTTCAGGCCTTTCTCCAACAAGAAGCACAATCAGATGAACCTCTGGATTGTTTGTTGCAATCGCATTGGCTATCTTCTGTAAAATAACTGTTTTTCCTGCCCTCGGCGGAGAAACAATCAATCCCCTTTGTCCTTTACCTATGGGACATACAAGATCAATAACCCGGGTTGTAATCTCTTCACTAACAGTTTCAAGAATAAACCTTTTATTGGGATGAATCGGGGTTAGTTCTTCAAAAGGGATTCTATCCTGAATCTTTTCTGGCTCTTCGCCATTTACCATCTCAACCTTAAGAAGTGCAAAATATTTTTCATTTTCTTTTGGGGGCCTTATCTGACCTGAAACAGTATCTCCTGTTTTAAGTCCGAACTTTTTAATCTGAGAAGGTGAAACATAGATATCATCAGGCCCTGGCAAATAGTTATGGTTTGATGAACGAAGAAAACCAAACCCGTCTGGAAGAATTTCAAGAATACCTTCACCAAATAACATTCCATTTTTTTCTGCCTGCGCCTGCATTATTCTGTAGATCAATTCTTCCTTTGTTAAACCGCTAACTCCATTAATTCCCATATCCCTGGCAAGCCGTTGAAGCCGTGATATCGCAGATTTCTTCAATATTGCAACATTTAATTCTTTAATTTCTTCAGTCATTATAAATACCTCCTGGTAATGTCTTCGATAATCTTATTTATCTGTTTTTTTGTATCCTTAAGTGAACCTGAATTTTCTATGATAAAGTCAGATAGCATTTCCTTTTTCTTGAGGGGCATCTGACTTTTTATACGTTTTTCAATTTCTTGATGGGAGTATTTTTTTTCAAGCCGTTTTTTTATCACCTTATATGGTGCGGAAACAGTGACTATAACATCAAAAAGATTCTCGCTTCGGGTTTCAAAAAGAAGTGGTATTTCAACTACCACTGCAATTTTACTATTTCTTTTGTATGTGTCAAGTTTTTCTTCTAACTTCTTAAAAACCTCTGGATGAATAATGCTATTGAGACGTTTTCTCGCATCTGCAGAAGAAAAAATCAGTTCTGCGAGTTTCCTTTTGTTTAACTTCCCATCTTCAAAAAAGTAATCTTTACCAAATTCCTCTTCAATCTTCTTCCTTATTCTCTTTGTTCTCAAAAGATGGCTTACTATAAAGTCACAGGAAATAACTGGGATTCCCTTTTCTCTAAAAAATTTACAAACTGTGGATTTTCCTGATCCAAAAATACCTGTTAAACCAATGCGAACCATTACTAAAGATTCCAGGAAGTTAAGTATTTTTTTTGATATGAAGATAACCTGTCTATTTTAATGCCGATACTTTCAAGTTTAAGGGATGCAATCTTATTATCAATTTCAGATGGTACAGGGGTATAACCAACAGACATTTTATTTTCAACAAGATATTTTATACTCAAAAACTGGCCTGCAAAACTCATATCCATTACTGCAGATGGATGACCTTCCGCGCATCCGAGGTTTACAAGACGGCCTTCTGCAAGAAGATAGATTTTTTTTCCATTTTCCATCATGTATTCTGTAACAAAATCCCTGACCTGTCTCGTTTTTTTTGACTGTTTCCTGAGTTCTTCAACGTCAATCTCAACATTAAAATGGCCTGCATTAGCAAGAATGGCACCATCCTTCATTTTTTTGAAAACATTTCCATCAATAACCTTTGCATTTCCGGTTGCAGTTATAAATATATCCCCAAAGGATGCAGCCATTTCAACCTGCATCACCTGAAATCCATCCATCAACGCTTCAAGTGCCCTCAATGGAGAAACCTCTGTAATTATAACGTTTGCTCCAAGACCTTTGAGGTTTTTCGCAATCCCCCTGCCACACCATCCATATCCGCACACAACAATAGTTTTACCTGCAACAAGTATGTTTGTCGCCCGCAGGATACCATCTATTGTAGATTGTCCTGTGCCATAGCGATTATCAAACATATATTTTGTCTGTGCCTGATTAACGCCGATGACAGGAAAAAGAAGTTTTCCTTCTTTTTCAATATTCTTAATCCTTGTGATACCGGTTGTAGTTTCTTCAGTAGCACCAATAACATTTCCTGCAAGTTCTGGATTGTTGTGCAAAAATACTATTAAATCTGCACCATCATCAATCACAAGATGAGGTTTTTTTTCTGCGACCTGCCTTATGTGCCGTGCATAGGTTGCACTGTCTTCTCCCTTTATTCCAAAAACAGATATTCCATGTTTCTTCACAAGACAAGCAGCAACATCATCCTGAGTACTCAATGGATTTGAAGCAGTTAAAAAAACCCTTGCACCACACTTCTCAAGCGTAATAACAAGATTGGCTGTTTCTGTTGTTATATGAAGACATGCTCCTATCACAAGATTCTTAAAAAGATTTTTTGACTCCTGAACTCTAATTGTTCTAATAACAGGCATTTCACGAAGAGCCCATTCAATTCTTCTTTCTCCTTCATAACTTAAACCAATATCTTTAATATCACAGTCAATTTTTGTTTTCAGAATTCCTCCTTAAAGAGCCCCAGAAAAAAGTTCGACAAGATCTGTTTTTTCCCACGTAAACTCTGATTCTTCTCTTCCAAAATGTCCATAGCACGCTGTTTTTCTATAGATAGGTCGTAAAAGATCAAGTTTCTCTATCATCCCTGCTGGAGACAAATCAAGATTTTTTCTGATTATATCAACAATCTTTTCTTCTGGAAGTTTTTCACTACCAAACATATTCACCATAATGGAAACTGGTTGTTTCTGCCCTATTACATATGCGAGTTGAATCTCGCATGTACTTGCAACCCCAGATGCAACTATGTTTTTTGCAAGATACCTTGCAAAATAAGAAGCAGTTCTATCAACCTTTGTTGGATCTTTTCCAGAAAAACATCCACCTCCATGTTTTCCAAATCCGCCATATGTATCAACAATAATTTTTCTTCCAGTAACCCCTGTATCTGCCTGAGGCCCCCCTATGACAAATCTTCCTGTTGGGTTGATAAAAAGTTTATAATCAGGAGCAAGCAACTCCTTGGGTATAACATACTCTACTACTGCCTGTCTGAGATCATCCTCTATTTTTTTCTGGGAAATATCATCATGCTGTGAAGAAAGAACAACTGCAACAACCTCAACAGGCCTATTATTCTGATACCTGACTGTGACCTGAGATTTCCCATCTGGTCTTAAATAACTGAGAACCTTTGTTTTTCTAACCTCTGCAAGTCGTCTGACAAGAGAATGCGCAAGCATAATAGGCAGTGGCATTAATTGAGGAGTTTCATTTGTAGCGTAGCCAAACATCATTCCCTGATCTCCTGCGCCACCTGTGTCAACACCCTGGGCAATATCAGGCGATTGTTCCTGAATAGCAGTAATTATTGCACTTGCGTCATAGTTAAAGCCATAAGCCATATCAGTATAACCAATCTCCTTAAGAAGATTTCTAACAATTGATGGTATCTCAACATATCCTTCAGTTGTAATTTCACCTGCAATAAACAAAAGCCCTCTGGTGGCAAGGGTTTCACAGGCAACCCGCCCTTTTTTATCCTGCCTCATTACATCATCAAGAATAGCATCTGACACCTGGTCACAAATCTTATCAGGATGTCCTTCTGTTACTGATTCAGAAGTAAAACAAAATTCTTTCATATACCCTCCATTAGATTCAAATATGAATTACTCTACCAACGAAAGTTCTTTTTTGAGATATGATATTTCTTTTATTTCAGTGGGATCTACACCATTCAAAATGGCAAGATAAAAACTTACCCAATCACCAAGAATTATTAGAGAAAAAATTCTCTCAATGGTACTTTTTCCGTAACTATTCAGTTTCTGAATATTTAAAGATTTTACCCCAAGAATTTTTGAGGTCAAGTCCATTCTTAATTTTACACGTTTGTTATCACCTTTATCATAAAAGAAAAATATAACACTATTTTTAACAACAAAATCAGGATAATTCCATGCCATGATTTCATTGTGGTTCATCTCAGGAAAATAGTTTACAGATGCAATATGTTTGCTATTTTCAGAAAGTTGTGTTTTCCATCTTAAAGCAGAAGGTGAAAGTGTATTACCAGAATAAACCACAACATTCTTATTGTGAACTAAAGAAGCGATCTCCTTGGCTTTATTATCCTGTATTTTATCAATCCCATAATTTTCCCTACAGGACAAAGCCATGTTTGAAATCTTTTCTGAACTACACTGTTTTATGACCCCAATGGTATAAAGCAGTTTTTCAAGTGGAAAGAAAAGATAACCCAAACTACAGCGTGGAGGTTGACCTGATGGTATTTTTATATGTGGCATCCCACAGGTAGAAGCAAGTTTTTCAATCTCTCCACCACTTGAAATAGCGCATACTGTGGCGCCTCGAGAAACAGCCTGTTTATAGGCACTTATTGTTTCTTCTGTATTTCCTGAATAACTTACTGCAAGCACCAATGAATTTTTTCCGATAAATCCCGGGAGACCATAATCTCTATGCACAATAAATGGCACAGAAGAATCCATCTCAACAAGAATTTTTAGTATGTCTCCTGCTATTGCGGAACCACCCATACCAGAAAGAATTATAAAATCGTACTGTTTTTTCTTGATTGAAGGAATTTTAATACATCCTGCTTCTTTACACTGGCGATCAAAATTTTCAATAAGACCAAGCATATTGCTTTTATCAATTTTTTCTATGGATTTTCTGTCATTGAGTATCATTTTAGTATTCTTCTATGTTTTTTTTAAGGAGTTCAAAAACTTCATTATGAGACGAAAAACAAAAAGCCTCTTTGGCAATTTCCTTTGCCCGTGAATATGGAATTTTTCGTATAAGTTGTTTAACCTGTGGAATCACAGATGGTGCCATACTGAGTTCTTTTATGCCAAGTCCTACAAAAAATATAACTGTTTCAGGTATTGAGGCTGTTTCACCACATACGCTCACGCCAATTCCTTTCTTTAGTGCTGCCTCAACTGTCATATTGCATAGTTTAAGTATCGCAGGATTACATGGCTGATAAAGATAAGAAACCTTTTCATTAACCCTATCGGCTGCAAGAGTATATTGAATCAAATCATTTGTTCCAATGCTAAAAAAATCAGCAAGATTTGCAAATGTCTCTGCTTGAAGCGCAGCAGAAGGAATTTCTATCATAATTCCAAACGGTAGTTGTCTGAATTGTTTTTTTCCCTTTTTTAATTCATCTGTTACTTCTTCAATAATTTCTCGGGTTCTTTTAATTTCTTCGATTGTTGAAATCATTGGAATTAAAATCTTAAAATTACCATGAACCCCGGCCCTCATAATTGCCTTTAATTGTGTTTTAAAAATATCCGTACGGCTAAGACAGAATCTTATTGCCCTCCACCCTAAAAATGGATTTAATTCCATTGAGGACTGAAATGTAGAAACAAACTTGTCTCCCCCTATATCAAGGGTTCTTATAACAACCTCCCGGTCTCCCATTATCTCTGCAACCTTTTTATAGGATTCGTACTGTTCATTCTCTGATGGAAGATCTTTTCTGTTTAAAAATAAAAACTCTGTTCTGAATAACCCTATCCCTTCTGCACCGTATTTAATAGCGGTTACTGCTTCTTCAGGCAGTGATATATTTGCCATCAGATTTATTTTCATCCCATCAGGTGTTTTTGAAACAAGTCTTCTGGTAAGATAAAAATTTTTACGCTGCTTTATGAAATTGTCTCTTTTCTTTTTATATTCTTCAATAACCTCTGATGTTGGCTCTACAATCAAATATCCATTTGTCCCATCAAGAATAGCCATCTGACCTTCCTCTATTTTTTCAAGAACATTTTCAAGACCAACAACAGCAGGAATTTCAAGCGCCTTTGCCATAATTGCAGTATGAGAGGTTTCGCTCCCGATTTCTGTTGCAAATCCTAAAACATATTTTCTGTCAAAAGAAACTGTTTGAGATGGAGATAAATCATGGGCAACAATGATGACTGGCTTATCAAAGAATTTTTTTTCCTCTCCCTCTCTTAAATACGAAAAAACCCTTTCCGCAACATCAAGAAGATCCCGTCTTCTATCTTTTGTAAGATCTTTATCTGACCTTCCAAAAAGCGTCAACAAACTCTCTATTGTCTTGTGAAATGCATTCGCCGCATCTATCTGCTCGGTTTTAATATTACGAATTGTTTGTTCCTTCAAATGTTTGTCTTTTAAAAACATTAGATGCACAGCAAAAATCTCTGCGTACTTCTCGCCGATAGTAGACGAAACCTCTTTCTGGGTTTCAAGAATATCTTTTTCTGCATTTTTTAAGGCATTTTCAAAGCGTTGGACCTCAAGAAATATTTTATCTTCAGGTATTTTTTTTTCTGGCGGAAGTAAAAATATATTTCTCAACACAGCAGCCCTTGCAATGGCCACGCCCGATGATACAGGTATTCCTGTGAAACGTTTCATAATGACTATCCAATATTATTAAGCCTGTCCTCATCTTCCTTTATTATCTGGTATGCTTCTTCGGGTGTTTTACTCATCCTCAGATAATTGCGGAAAACCTTATCTTTTAAAAGACGTGCTATTTTTGCCAGCGCCTTCAAATGAATTCCAGTCGCTCCAGATGGTGCAAGAACAAGAAATATAATATAAACCGGCTCCCCATCAAGGGAATCAAAATTTATGCCTTTCTCTGATGTCCCGAGCGCACATACAAGATTCTTAACCTGATCTGTTTTTGCATGGGGAACTGCTATCCCCTGGCCTATTCCCGTTGAACCAAGTTTTTCCCTCTCGAGAAGTATATCAAGAACCTGTTTTCTATCCTGAATAAGATTATTTTTTTCAAGCACCTGTAAAAGTTCATCAAGCGCTGCCTGTTTTTCTGTTGCCTTCATCCCGATAATAATTTCTTTCTCGCTAATAAACTCACTTATTTTCATATTAATTCCTCCTCTATAGGTTCACTCATTGAAATAGGACTGAAAAATTTTTTTCGTGTTTTATTTTTTTTGCTTCGTCTTTTTTGATGTTCCTTACTCAAATAAATCTTAAGTTTATCAACAAGTTCTTCCAATCCTGCATTAAGATTATTCGAATTTACCTTCATAAATATTTTTGACCTGCGGTATTGTATTTTTGCTTCCATAATAAACTCGAATTTTTCTTTTTTTATAATAAGGGTTATATCTGGTTCTCCTTTAAAAAACCTGTTTAGTTTTGAAAATTTTTTCTCTGCAATTTCTTCAAATCTATCATCAACCTGAACATGAACAAGCCGCAAATTAAATGCCATTTTTACCTCCTTTTGTTAAGGGAGATTACCTGCAGAAGAAAAAACCTTATCCTGTGTTTCAATGCGAACAAGAGTTAAATCCGGGAAATAATATTTAAGAATTTCTCTATATGTTTCTCCCTGTTCAGCCATCTTCTTTGCTCCCCACTGACAAAGCCCAACTCCATGCCCATATCCTTTTCCTTCAAACAAAAAATTAGTTCCTTGTTTTCTAACTGTAAAAAGGACACTTGGTAAACTTTTCTCGGATTTAAAAGATGTTGAACCATTTATTGTCCTCATTCTAAAATCATCTGCTTTCATAATTCTACTACTCGACTTTCCTGAAAATTCAATCTTTGTTGCACGTCCACTGTCATCATACCCGAGAATTCTTATAGATAAAACGTCTATACCAACGATATCTTTCAGATCTCTCTGTGTAAAACTTTTGCTCCAGTAATAAAATGGAGTTTCTGAACAAAAAGGATCTTCAACTCCCTTAAGAAGTGGATAGTTTCCTCCCCATACATCTGACGCAAAACTTGTATGTCCACCACAACAGGCATGGAAAAAGGATGGAACAATATTATATTCATTTTCACTGTTCTGTCCAGCGAGAACCTCATCTTTTGTTTCTTCAACAGCCCTTACAATGGATTCATTTTCAGAATAAACCCCACCGTAAACCTGATGGTATATTGTGTCACTTACATCATAAGGAAGATTTTTTTTCGCTGCAATAGTTTTGTAATAATAAATCAAGGTTCTCGAACAAACCGCCTGCGCCTTCAATGCCTCAAATGGCCAGGATTTTTCCATCTCTTTCCCAATAACACCATAAAGATATTCTTCTATATCCATGGTGTTTACCACAAGGTAGTTATGGTTCCATTTAATCAGAGACAATTGTCCCCTATATTTTCCTCTGAATGATTCAAGAGATGGTTTACCCCTATCACTCCAGATGCATACACGAACCACATCTGAACAAAAACCTGCCTGACAGAATAAAAAAACCAAACTAATTAACACTGCCTTTTTTGAAAAAAATCTGAACATTTCCCTCAAATTTTAACCTATTTTCATTAAGATTATAAACAATCTTATCTGCCTTGTACTTGTTTAAGCCCTGAACAAGTTCTGGCGACCCTTCCATAATAACTGTTTCATCTTTTTCAATATAGGTAAGTTGGTCGCATTTAGCAGTAAAGTTAACCTGCGATGTTTCTGGATTCTTTTGAACTACGGTAATGTTATTTTTTATAACAATCTTTTCGATGTTTTGTGTAGAAGAATCAAGAAAAACCTCGCCTGACCCCTTTGGACCTGTATTTATCTGAACAACGAAATTTTTGCTATTAATCTCTAAGGATGGTTTTGCAACAGATGCATTCGAATCTGATGATTTTTTTTCTGCTGCTTCTCCTTTGAGATTCGCCTTAAACGAATCTCCGAAAAATTCTATTGAAAAATCTTTAATTGTCTGACCGGTACCTGTTGATTCCATTGTTGTTTTTTTTCTACTACATCCAGACGATAAAAAACAAACCAGAACTAAAACTGTAAACAATCTTCCAATATTTTTTTCCATTTTCCCTGACTTTTTATTATAATCTCAACACACTCCCTGAAAGCATCTTTTCCTGAATTCTTGCTGACAACGTACTTCACAATATTTTTAACATCCTCACATGCATCACGCGGTGCAACTGAAAAACCAACACTTTCAAGTACAGGAATATCAAGAATATCATCTCCCATATAACAAACCTCTTCCATATTAATCTTATATCTTTTGCAAAGATGTTTCAAAACCTTCATCTTATCTTCGGTATTTTCAAAAACAAAATCAACATCAATATCAGAAACTCTTTTTTCGAGAATTCCTGTCTTCTTCCCTGAAATAATTATACTCTTTAATCCTGCAGCCTTTAACATCTTAAAAGCCATTCCATCTTTAACAGAAAAATTTTTACACTGCCTGCCGTTTTCACCATAGAATATCTTTCCGTCAGTCAGAACTCCATCGGCATCTGTTGCAACAAGTTTAATCTTTTTAATATCATAATTCATAGGCAAATTGTCTCTTACCAAGAACATCGTGAAGATGTACAATTCCTTTTGCTCTTCCGTATTTATCTCTTATAACAAGACAAGTTATTTCCTTTTCTTCCATTGTTGCGAGTGCCTGAACAGCAAGGTTATCCTCGGATATTCCAAGAGGATTTTTGGTCATACACTCCCCTGCTTTTATACTATAAACATCCTTTTTATCAGCAAGTAACCTTCTCAGGTCTCCATCAGTGATAATACCTACAACCCTTGATTTTTTATCCAGTACAAGAGTAAACCCGATATTCTTCCTGTTTATCTCTGATATAACATCCTCCATTGAACTATTTTGGTAAACAGTTGGAATTTTATTTCCTGTTTGCATAACATCCCTTACCTTAAGCATAAGCCTTTTCCCTAAATTTCCGCCTGGATGATAAAAAGCATAATCTTCTTTCTGAAAACCCTTTATTGTAAGAAGTGTAATGGCAAGTGCATCTCCGAGAACAAGAGCAGTAGTTGTACTTGAAGTTGGAACAAGTGAAAAGGGATCTGCCTCACATATTGGTCCTGTATCCAGAACCACAGTACTTTGCAGTCCTAAAGAACTTTTCTGACTTGATGTAATGCTGATAATTGGGACACCTATTTTTTTTAGTGATGGTATGATTCTAAGGATTTCCTCTGTTTCTCCACTGTTCGAGAGAACAAGAACAATATCTGTCTTGCTTACCATCCCAAGGTCCCCGTGTATGGCTTCTCCTGGGTGTAGAAATGTTGATGGAGTACCGGTGCTTGCAAGGGTTGTTGAAATCTTTCTTCCTATGATCCCGCTTTTCCCAATACCTGTAACAATAACCTTTCCCTTACATGAAACAAGTAATTCAATTGCCTTAAAAAATCCATTTCCAAGACATTTACTGGCACTGACAAGATTAGAGATTTCAACATTAATAACCCTTTTTGCCTCAGAAATAATTCGCTTTTTATTTAATTTAGTTTTTGTATTCATTCTTTTTGACAACATCCCAGATTCTTATAAGTTGTTCAAGGATTTTTCTCACCGAGGACAAAGAAATTGTATTGGCAGCATCAGAAAGTGCCTTTTCTGGATCAGGGTGAACCTCGAGAAAAACTGCATCACACCCAACAGCAACTGCTGCTCTGCAAAGATATGGAACAAAATCTCTGTTACCGCCTGAAGAACAACCAAGTGCACCTGGTTGTTGAACACTATGAGTACCATCAAAAATAACAGGCCATCCATATGATCTCATTACTGGCAGAGAACGGAAATCAACCACGAGATTATTATACCCAAAAGTAGTGCCTCTTTCTGTTAAAAGAATTTTTTTGCAACCAGAAAAAGTAAGTTTTTCAACGATATTTTTAGTTTCCCACGGCGACATAAACTGCCCTTTTTTTACATTAACGGGCTTACCTGTTTTCCCTGCATTTATAAGAAGATCTGTCTGTCTGCACAAAAAAGCAGGAATTTGAATTATATCCACAACCTCAGAAACAGGTTCAATTTGATTAATACAATGAATATCAGTAAGAACAGGTACCCCGATTTTTCTCTTAATAAGAGATAGAATATTTAATCCTTCCTCTATGCCAGGCCCTCTGAACGATTTTATAGAACTTCTGTTTGCTTTATCAAATGACCCCTTAAAGACATAACCCACACCAAAACGATCTGTTAGTTTCTTCAAATCTTCGGCAATAATAAGGGAAATCTCTTTGTTTTCAAGCACACAAGGACCCGCAATCAGACACAACCTCGATCCTCCAAACACACAGTTTGCTACCCGTACCTTATTCATAATCTTAATAAACCTTTATAAATATCTATTACAAATGTAAAAGTTAAACTGTAATTACAGGATTATTTTTTATCCTGTCTATTTCATTATTGCATTCCCTTCAGTCCCTTTACAAAAGAAGGAACATATGAGTAAGAGATATTTCTTGTAAAGAGGACCTTATCCTCAATTCAAATGAACTACCTCCTATAATAACAGGCATTAACCAGGTGGCCATTGCATTTTTCGCCCGCCGAGGAGGTGAATATGGAGATGGTCAATACTCTGTCCTGCATCTTTATTTGTATTTATAACAATTCTAAAACCAGTTTCTGAAACATTCAATTTTTTTGCAACCTGAGTTGCAACCACGAGCATTCTACCGATAAGCGATTCATCCTGACTGTTAACATCAAGCAGATTTGTTAGATGCCTACGGGAAATAATAAGAACATGAACAGGTGCCTGCGGATTGATATCGTGAAACGCAATAATATCATTATCCTGATATATTTTCTTAGCGGGTGTTTTGTCTTGTGAAATTCTGCAGAAAACACAATCCATAATTACACCTTTGTTCCCTCTGGAACCTTTTGATATACCTGGATTATATCCCCTGGTTGAAAATCATCAAAATCAGATATTCCTATTCCGCATTCTGTATTCACAGCAACCTCGCGAACAGAATTCTTGAATCTTTTTAAACTCGTTAAAAAACCTTCAAATATAAACCTTCCATCTCTCACTATCTTGACCTTTGCGTCTCTTGTTACTTTTCCTTCAACAACAATACAACCAGCCACTGACTGGTTCTTCCCCATTTTAAAAACCTGTTTAACAAGCGCCTGCCCAATCATTACCTCGACCTCTGGGGGTTTTATCATTCCCTCGAGCGTATTTTTCAAATCCTCGAGGAGATCGTAAACAAGGCGGTATATCTTTATTTCAACCCCTTGTTGCTTTGCAAGTTTTTCCGCCTTCGAATCAATGCCAACACTATAACCAACTATAAGCGCATTAGAACAAACAGCAAGAAGAACATCAGACTCATTCACTGCACCAAGTCCAAAATGTATAAAATTAATGGTTGCTCCTGGTTTTTCTGAATTACGTGCTTTTGCATTAATCTTTTCAATATATGCCTTTATCGCTTCCTGCGAGCCTACTGAATCAGTTTTAAGAATAATTCTCAATTCTTTAAGAGCACCCTGGGCAATCTGCTTTTGAAGATCCTCGAGGGTAATCTGCTTTTGTAGTTTATCCTGTACTGTTTTCTGCTGTTGAACTTTCTCTTCAACACGTTTCCTTGCATCTGTTTCAGAACCAACAACCATAAATTTATCTCCTGGAGAAACTGCTGTACTCGCACCGAGAAGTTCAACAGGAGTTGAAGGCCCTGCTTTATCAATACGATTCCCGGTTTCATCAAACATTGCCCTTACCTTTCCCCATGCATTACCGCATACAAAAAAATCTCCAACACTTACAGTTCCATTCTGAACAAGAAGATGCATTACAGGACCCCTCTGTTTATGAAGATATGCCTCAAGTACAACACCCTCTCCTGGTCTTTGAGGGTTTGCCCTGAGTTCCATCATTTCTCCCATTAAAAGTATAATCTCAAGCAATTCATTAATATTCTGCCCTGTAACACCCGATACATTGAGAAAAACTGTTTGCCCTCCCCATTCTTCTGGAACAAGTCCATAATTACTTAATTGTTTTTTTACTACATCGGGATTTGCATTTGGTTTATCAATCTTATTTATTGCAACTATAATAGGCACCCCGGCTGCTTTACAATGATTTATTGCCTCTATTGTTTGTTGCTTAACACCCTCATCTGCTGCAACAACAAGAACAACGATATCCGTAACTGTTGCGCCTCGGGCCCTCATCGCTGTAAAAACTTCATGGCCAGGGGTATCAATAAAAACTATGGAACCCTCTTTTATATTAACCCTGTAAGCACCTATTTTTTGAGTAACCTGTCCGAATTCGCGCGCCGCGATATTTGACTTACGAATAAAATCAAGAATTGTGGTCTTGCCATGGTCAACATGCCCCATAACAGTAACAATGGGTGCACGGGGAACAAGTTCTTCTTCTGTTTCTGCCGCAGTTCCAGCAAAATAGCTTTCTTTTGTTTTTTTAATTTCAACAGGAACACCCAAAACTTCACAGATCTTCTTAATATTGTCGACCCCTATCTTATCATTAAGTCTTGCAGTAATTCCAAGATCTGAAAGTTGTTTTAGAATATCTCCTGCAGGAATACTCAGTTTTGAAGCAAGATCTCCAACTGTATCTGTTCCATCTGAAATTATGGGTCTACCAGAAAATTTGCTCTTTTTTATATATTCCTTAATAATAGAGATTTCTTCGTCATTTAACCCACTTACAAATGTCTTGCCTTTAATCCCTGCCTTTTCACAAATGTCTAAAACTTGCTTTGGAGACATTTTTATTTGTTTAGCATACTGGTACACTCTCATTTATTGTTCTCCAGATTATTTTCAGTACTATCTGGCTGTGTATCCTTAATATGTTGAATAGCCCTTTGAATTAATTCTTTTGCTTCATCTTCAGAAATACCTACGGAAGAAGAAATCTCTGCACTTTTTGCAACACTGATAGATTTTATTGTCTCGTATCCTGATTTTTTCAGTTGATTGGCAAGATCTTCATCAATACCGAGAAGTACTGTTGCAGGGCCTTCTCCCTCTGCCCTGTTGACAATTATATTCCAGCCGGTCAGTTTACATGCAAGCCGTACATTCTGGCCTTTTTTCCCTATAGCAACAAACAACTGGTCTTTTGTAACAAGAACTGTTGCTTCATTTTTCCCACTATCAAAAACAACCTTTTCGCACTTTGCTGGAAGAAGCGCATTTGCTGTAAATTTTTCAGGATCAGGATCCCATCTTACAATCTCTATTTTCTCTCCGCCGATTTCCTTCATTATATTTTTTATCCTGCCTGCCCTATCTCCTATACATGTTCCAACAGGGTCTATTCTCGTATCCTTAGAAAATACCGCAACCTTTGTTAAATCACCAGGAAACCTTGCGATTGCCTTTATTTCAACAAGACCATCCCTTATTTCAGGTATCTCATCAATAAGTAATCTTTTGACAAAATCAGTTGCTGTTCTGGACATAATAACAGGATATACCCCTTTATTCGGTCTGCGAACTTCGAGAATCAACCCTTTTACAGAATCTCCAATATGGTATCTATCATGCGGTAAAAGATGTTTTTGAGGTAAAAGAGCCTCTGCTCTTCCGAGAGAAACAACAATATTCCCTGCTTCAAATCGTTCAACACGTCCGTTAACAATATGATCTTCAAGTTTTTTAAACTCACTGTATATTGCCGCCTTTTCTGCTTCCCGAATCTTTTGAATCAAAATCTGCTTTGCTGTTTGTGCAGCGATTCTCTCCCAGGGAAATGAAGGTGACTCAATATGGTTTCCCTTTTCATCGATAAAATAAATATCCCCTGTCTCAGGATCTATCTTAACCTCTATATCTTCCTTAAGAAATGCTCTCTTTCTATATACCGCCGACAACCCTTGCTCAAGGGAAGATATGAGAAATTCTTTTGACACACCCTTGTTTTTTTCCCAATAATCAAGTAAAGCAAGTAATTCTTTTTTCATAAATATTCACCTTTAAAATATAATATAGCATCCACCTCGCCCGATTCATCTTAAGCAGCAAATTAAATTACTAAAAATATACTCTGGCTCTATGCTTGCTACCTTCTAATGCTAAAACCACTTGCTATTCTTAAGACAATATGGTGGCTAAGTGTTTACTGATAGTCAAATAAATTATAAGTGGAATGGTTCAAAGTGTCAAATTATCAAGGATTTTCAATTATGAAGAGAGTATCTTACCATAAAGGACATATGGAGAACTTTTATTGACCCTTATCTTAACAATATCTCCTGGATTTACACTGCCTTTAAATTTTACCTTACAATCAATATCTGGTGCATCCATTCTTGTTCTTCCTTCAAAATAATTGTTTTTCTTTTCATCTACAATGACATCAACAATACTATGGACAAAAGATGATGAAATTTGTTTGTTTATCTCTTTCTGAACATTTATCAAATGTTTCAATCTTAAATTTTTCGTTTTATATGGAACCTGGCAAGGCATTAAAGACGCTTTTGTATTTTTTTCAGGGCTAAAAATAAATGCACCTAATCTTTCAAACCTTATCTCTTTAACAAATCCAAGGAGTTCCTCAAAAATCCTATCTGTTTCTCCTGGAAAACCAACCATTAAGGTAGTACGAAGACATACACCTTTAATGGAGTTTCTTATATGTTCAAAAAATTTTCTATAATCCATCACTGGCCGGTTCATTTCTCTTAAAATATAAGGATTTATATGCTGAATAGGAATATCAAGATATTTACAAAAACAAGAATTAGTATCTATAAGTTCAAGGAGTTCATCAGTTATTCCCGTAGGATGAAGATATAGCAATCTTATCCAGGGAAATCCTATGTCTGCAATTTTTTTAAGTAGTTGAACAATAGCGTATTGACCTGTATCTCTGCCGTAAGAGGTAATATCGTGCCCAACAATAATAATCTCTTTAATCCCTGATTGAAAAAGGAACTCTGCCTCGTATAATATCTCCTTCTCAGAAAAACTAACAAGGGATCCCCTTATAGATGGAATTGTACAGTAAGAACACATATTGCTACATCCCTCAGTAATCTTAAGGTATGCATAAGGCCAGGTTGATATAACCCTCGGAACCTTGCAATAATGCCTTATATGTTTTCTCTCGACAATATTAACTCTTTTACCCTGTTCAATCTTGTTTATAAGTTCTGGCATTCGCAAAATGTCGTAAGGTCCAATAACTCCGTCTATATCTATGTCCTTAAAAAGATCTTCAGAGCTGCGTGCTGGTAAACATCCTGCAACTATTATCTTAAAAGAAAATTTTTTCTTTAATTTTTTCAATTTTGAAATCACACTTTTTGCTTCGAGAAATGCTGGCTTTATAAAGGAACAGGTATTGACAATAACATAATCGGCCTCTCTCATATCTGTTGTAACTGCGTATCCAGAACTACCCACAATACCTATAATTTTTTCAGAATCAACAAGATTTTTTGGACACCCGAGTGTTATCACGTAGATTTTTATCATGGCAGGAACAAACCATCCTCTATTTTAATCTCAACAACCTGTCCCTTTTTGCCAAAAGGACCTTTTGTTTCACCATCTTTTTCGATAAAAAGTGCACCTGCATTGCCCACTCTTATGTTTATCTTATGTCCTGATATTTTAATAGTGTCATTTTTTTTGAGTGTTTTTTCAACCTTTTTGGTACCATCAGAAAAAACTCTTATCCACACGTCTTCTGTTGCCTTTAATACTATATCGTGTGAGAAATTTTTTGAAGCAGCCGGAATATTATCCTGTTGTTCTCCAATTTTTACATTCGACTTTTGTTTACTTGTCCAGAAAAATATCGCCAGCAGTAAAATAAGAATTACAATAAAACCTTTAAAAAGATATCTGGGAAGTTTTATTTTATCAGTAGAAACACTTTGTTTTTCCTCGTCTATCTTTTTTTCAACTGGTTTAAACTCAGGACAATTATCTATAATTTCCCGTGGTATATTAAGATATTCAAGATACTTTTTTAGAAACCCCATTCTGTGGACAAATGATGGAAAGTCATTCCAATTACCCTCTTCCATATCCCTTAAAAACCTTACAGGAATAAATGTGTCCTCAGAGATCTTCTCGAGGTCAATCCCTTTTTTCAATCTGGTTTCCTTCAAAACTTCATGGATTGGTTTATCCATTATTATCTTTCTGGTCAATTCCACCCTTGAGAATAATCCTGGGCTTACCTTCTCTATAAGGTCCCACTATTCCTTCTGATTCCATTCTTTCTACTAATCTTGCTGCCCTGTTAAACCCTATCTCAAGACGCCTCTGAAGCATAGAGATTGACGCAATTCTTGTCTCAAGTACAATCCTCACTGCCCTCGTATATAATTCATCATCTTCTGAACCTGAAAAAGAACCTCCCATAGAAGATGTATCCTGATCTTCTGATGTACTTTCAAGAATCTCCATTTTGTATTCTGGACTTGCCTGATTCTTAATAAAAGCTGTTAAATTTTCAAGTTCTTCATCGCTAACAAATCCACCTTGAGCCCTTATGGGATGAGACCTGCCCGGTGGAATAAAAAGAAGATCTCCTCTTCCGAGTAATTTTTCCGCGCCTTTTGAATCAAGAATTGTCTGAGAATCAAACTTGGATGAAACCTGAAACGCAATCCTGCACGGAAGATTTGCCTTTATAATACCTGTGATAACATTTACAGAAGGTCTCTGGGTCGCAAGAATCAGATGTATGCCAGCAGCCCTCGAAAGTGCTGTTAATCTTATAATACTGTTTTCTATCTCATTTCTTGCTATTAACATAAGATCAGCAAGCTCATCAACCACAACAACAATATAAGGAAGTTTTTCCTCTGCTTCTATATTATAGATATCTATGTTTCTTGCCTTTGCTTCTGCAAAAAGATGATATCTGCGGTCCATTTCCTTTATAAGCCATTTCAATGAATTGACCGCCTTTTTTATATCGGTTATAACAGGAAGTATCAAATGTGGTATATCATTATAGATAACAAGTTCAACCATTTTCGGGTCAATCATCAAAAACTTTACTTCTTCAGGAGATGCCTTAAAGAGTATACCGGTAATAAGTGAATTAAGACAAACTGTCTTGCCTGATCCTGTTGCACCAGCAATCAAAAGATGCGGCATTATTTTAAGATCTGATATAACTGGCTTACCAAGGATATTTTTACCTATTGCCATGGTTAATTTTGATGGAGAACTCTGAAATTCTTTGCTTTCAAGAATTTCCCGCAGACAAACTATTGAAATTTCTCTATTTGGCACCTCAATTCCGATGGTTGACTTACCTGGGATTGGAGCAACCATTCTTATAGGACTTGCCTTCAAACTCATTGCAATGTTATCTGCAAGTTTGGTAATCTTTGGAAGAGGTATGCCTGGCGCGGGTTGAATTTCATAAAGGGTCACCCTTGGACCCTGGGTAAAGTTAACAACCTCTCCTTCTATTCCAAAATCATTTAGTGTTTCCTCTATAACCTGGGCATAAACCCTTAAATCTTTTTCTGTTTCTTTTTCAGGCTGTTTGGCTGCTTTTAACAAAGACACTGAGGGAAACTGATACTTCTTTCCATTAACAATTGATGATTGTTTACGAGAAGACACCTTTGCCTGTGGTTGAATCTTTACAGTGTCTGTTATAATCTCTTCTTTTGGTTCGGGAACAGTGGTTCTCGGGATGGTATGAACTTCAGATTGGACATCATCCTTCTCATTCTGCTGATTAGAAATAAAAGATGTCTCCTTTTTTATCCGTTTTGTCGACCGGGGCTTTGGAGTAAAAACAGGCTCTGGCCTAAAGGCATTTGAGATTACCTCAACAATATCCTCAAATGGTGAATAAAAAATCCTTGATGACGAAACAAACAATCCAGCACTCGTTATTGCAAGAAGAAAAAAACCTCCCTTTGTTCCAAAATATGAACTAACGCCACTATTTATTAAAAATCCCAGGATTCCACCAGCAGGGAAAATATTTGAGGAGGAAGAATAAATAGAATTCCGCACAGATTCTACAAAACCCGCAAGGACGAAAACAAAAATAATACAACCAATAACCTCGAATGTGGAAAACTTCTGATTCTTCCATGTTCTTGTCCATGCATAAAAAAATATGGCTGCGAGACAAACATATGAAATCCACCCAAACAGGAAAAACATCAGAGAAGATATATTTGCACCAAATTTCCCACCAAAATTTACTGGAATATTATTTACAGGATACCTAAACTGACAGAATCCAAAACATGGGTCTGCAGGATTATAGGAAATCAAGCACAAAAAGAAGTATATTGCTATTCCGAGAAGCCCTATACCAATAAAGCGTGTAAAATTTCTTTCCATCTTGTTAATTTTAACATAAAATAGATGTATTGTATAAATATAAATGGCTATCGTTGGATAACGAAAATAACAAAATGACAAAAATAATAAAAACAACAGCGTGATTAAAAATGATTTAATGGTTTAAGGAAGTCCTGCATTTTGCAATAAATATTCGAGTATTTACTTTTGATCCTGCCAGGAATTACTTAAGCATAATTACAGATTTGTTATAGTGTTAACCAGGAGATCCAATGGCTGACAGAGATAGAAAAAATTTGAAGTTTGCAAATATTCTGAAATACCAGATTACTCAGATTATCCAGAAGGAACTATCAGACCCGAGAATTGGCTTTATTACCATCACAAATATAAAAATAAGTTCTGACAGAAGACGCGCAACAGTTTACGTAAGCATCCTCGGAGATGAAAAGCAAAAAAAAGAATCTTTGAAAGGACTTACCAGTGCTGCTGGATTTATAAGACATACCTTAAGTAGAAAAATAGAAACCCGATTTACACCTGAGATTGAATTTATAGAAGATATAAACCCTGCAACGAGAGTTGAAGAAATCTTAAGGGAAATTGAAGGGAGTAAGGAACAATGAAAAACCATGAATTAAAAGAACATCTTGAGAAAATTTTAAGATATGCCGGTTATGAGTTTGACAGGTTCAATGTATTTCCGTCAATGAAAAAAGAATTCGGAGATTTTTCAACAAATCTTCTATTTAAGATAAAAGATCCAACGCAAACAAAAACCAACACAGAGAAAATAATTTACCTTTTACAGCAGGATAATTGGATACAAGAAAATTTTGAGAAAATAGAAGAAAAAAACTCATTCATAAATTTTTTCCTGAAGGAAAATATCATATACTCAACAATACCCGAGATTCTTTCAAAAAAACACGAGTATGGAAAATCAAGTTATGGAGAGAAAAAAAGAATCCTCGTTGAGTTTGTAAGTGCCAATCCGACAGGACCTCTAACAATTGCTCATGGAAGACAGGCAGCATTCGGTGAAGCCATCAGCAGAATACTCTCCTTTTCTGGATATCAGGTTAACAAAGAGTACTACCTTAATGATTGTGGAAGACAGATGGAACTTCTGGGAATTTCATTAAAAGCACACTATCTTCAGATAAATGGAATACCTGCAGAAATACCTGAGGATGGATATCATGGAGATTATATGAAAGATATTGCTGCAAAACTACCAAAAGGTTGCGAGAATAAACCCAATAGTTTCTTTGAGGACTTCGCGAGGGAAGAAATACTTAAAACAATAAAAAAAGACCTGAAAAACTTTTCTGTTCATTTTGACAGTTGGTTTTCAGAAAAACAGTTACGTCTCAGTGGAAAGGTTGAAAAAATCATTGAAAAACTAAGGGAGAATGGATACGTTT
Source organism: candidate division TA06 bacterium ADurb.Bin131 (assembly GCA_002070645.1). Taxonomy (GTDB): domain Bacteria; phylum Ratteibacteria; class UBA8468; order B48-G9; family DTJG01; genus DTJG01. Next base: position 7,736 of record MWDQ01000025.1, on the reverse strand, counting down.
ATCAGGCAGAGGGAGCACTATGGTTCAAATCAACAGCATTCGGAGATGATAAGGACAGGGTACTGGTAAAACAGGATCGTTCATACACATATCTCGCGCCTGACATCGCTTACCACGCAGATAAAATACAAAGAGGTTATGATATTTTGATAAACCTGTGGGGACCTGATCATGCTGGTTATGTCCCGAGAATCAAAGCAGCTGTTGCAGCGTGCGGATTTTCTCCTGAGAAACTTCATGTAATTATCGTACAACTTACCACACTTTTCAGAGGAAAAGAAAAAATTTCAATGTCCACGAGAAAAGGTCAATTTATTACGCTCAGACAATTAATGGACGAAGTTGGTCCTGATGCAACAAAATTTTTCTTCCTTTTCAGAAAAGCCGATAGTCACCTTGATTTTGACCTTGATCTTGCGAAGAAAAGAACAGAAGAAAATCCTGTTTATTATATTCAATATGCATTTGTCCGCGCAATACATATTATGATGTTTGGAAAAGAAAAGGGGGTTTCAGAAGAAGAAATTATCAATGCAAATTTTTCTTTACTTAAAGAAGAACAAGAACTTGAGATACTCAGAAAATTAAAAAATTTTCCTTTAACAGTGGAACAATCAGCGAGAACGCTTGAGGTTTCAAAAATCGCCCACTATCTTCTTGAACTTGCAGGCGCCTTTCATTCGTACTACCAGAAATTCAGAGTTATTGATGAAGATCGCGAAATCTCATCTGCACGACTTGCTCTTGTGCATTGTTTTTATATTGTGATGCATAATGGACTGGAACTTCTCGGTATATCAAAACCCGAAAGTATGTAATGTGTCTTAAAATCGTAAGAGCAGTTGACATTTTTTTAATTTTAATGTATGCTGATTTTGTATGCCTACTAAAAGAGAAATTACAACAATAATTCAAAATATTGGTCTCTGGGATAAACAGGCAATCGAGAAAGCGCTACAGGAACAAGAAACCACGGATAGACCTCTAAAGGAAATATTCCAGAATATGGGATTATTACCATTTGGAGATATACCCGCAACATTGTTTTTTCAACTCGGAATTGTTCAACAAAACCTGCCGCTGAGAGAAATTCCTCCTGATGTAATAAACCTTATATCTCCATCTTTTGCAAAAAAACACAGAATTATACCATGGGAAATTAGAGAAGACCAAAAACTTGTTCTCGTTACAGACGATCCCATAAACATTATAGCCAGTGATTATTTCAAAAAGGTTCTTAATATCCCCAATGACATTGAAATAATTGTTACATTTCCAGGCGAAATAGACCAGTTAATAGCAAAATATTTTGAACAACAGGATATGGAGGACCTTTCCGCGATGTTACAGGAGGTCGGAAGCGCTGATACCATAGAATCACTTGAAGATGAAGAAATTCTGACAGATGAGGATGAAGAGGCCCTTGCACTTCAGGCGCCGGTTGTAAAGATTGTTAACCTGGTATTTGTTGAAGCATTACGAAGAAGGGCAAGTGATATACATTTTGAACCACTTGAAAAAAGATTCAGGGTAAGGTTCAGAATTGATGGCGTTCTTTATGAGGTTGTCAGTCCTCCAAAGAGAATTGAAAGAGCGGTAATTGCCCGTGTGAAACTTATGTCAAAAATGGACCTTGCTGAAAAACGACTCCCTCAAGATGGAAGGATAATGCTTGATATAGGAGGTAAGCCAATTGACTTTCGTGTTTCAACACTTCCCGGCATTTATGGGGAAAGTCTTGTTCTAAGAATCCTCGACAAAACAACAGCGCTCAAAGACCTTGAGCAACTGGGATTTATGGAAGAAGACAGAAAGGTATGGGAAAACCTTCTTAGATATTCTGGGGGGCTTCTTCTTGTAACAGGTCCAACTGGTTCAGGAAAAACAACAACCCTTTATGCTTCACTAAAAAAACTGAATACAATTGACAAAAAACTGATGACAGTTGAAGAACCTGTTGAATATCAAATACCTGGAATAAACCAGACACCGGTAAGGCCTGAAATAGGACTTACTTTTGCCTCTGTTCTTCGAGCATTCCTGCGTCAATCACCGGATGTAATACTTGTAGGAGAAATCCGTGATTTCGAAACAGCGGATATTGCATTGCGTGCAGCTCTTACAGGACATCTTGTTTTTAGTACTCTTCATACAAATGACGCGCCCAGCGCAATAAACCGTCTTATTGATCTTGGCGTTCCGCCTTTCCTTGTAGCATCATCTGTCCAGGGGGTTATGGCGCAACGACTTGTAAGGGTTCTATGTAAATACTGTAAACAACCTGTGGAACCAGATGATCAAGCAAAACAACTTCTGAATATTAAGGAAGATGAAAAGGTTCCAATATATGAACCAAGGGGATGCCCTGAATGTAATTTTACTGGTTTTACTGGTAGAATCGCTGTATTTGAGATTTTTGTTATGACGGATACCCTGCGAGACCTCGCAATGAGAAGGGTAACAGCTGAAGAACTAAAAAAAGAAGCGCGTAGAATGGGAATGTCAACAATGAGAGAAGATGGATTTAGAAAGGTAAAAATTGGAATGACAACACTTCAAGAGGTTATTGAAGTTGCTGGAAAAGAGGAATGATATATGGCAAAACCAATTGAAGAACTGCTTGAAATGATTGTTAGAGAAAATGCTGCAGACCTGCACATAAATGTTGGGCTACCACCAATGATGAGACAGCACGAAGGATTGGTAAAGATGGATTCAGAACCCCTTACACCTGAAGACACTGTTAATTATATGAAGGCAATAACATCAAGAGAACACCAGGAAGAACTTCAAAGGGTCGGTGGAACTGATTTTGGTTTTGCATTTAAGGACATAGCCAGATTTCGTGTTTCTGTTTTTAAGGAACGCGGTCATATTGCAATGGCATTAAGATTAATACCATATAAATTTTTAACCTTTGAGCAGTTGGGTCTTGAAGAAAGAACAATGAAATATCTTTTAACAAGACCGCGCGGTCTATTGCTTGTTACAGGACCCACTGGTTCAGGAAAAACAACAACACTCGCGTCTATGATTGATTATATGAATGCAAATATGGACCGACATATTATTACAATTGAAGACCCTATTGAATATTATCATTTTCACAAACGTTCAATTGTTACACAAAGAGAATTAGGTGTTGACGTTCCTTCGTTTGCAGAGGCGCTCAGAAGAGGTCTAAGACAGGACCCTGATGTATTCCTTGTTGGGGAATTAAGAGACCTTGAAACAATTGAAGCCGCAATTACTGCTGCTGAAACAGGACACGTTGTGTTTGGCACACTCCATACAACAGGTTCAACCCGAACCATTGATAGAATGGTAAATGTATTCCCTGTCGCGCAACAAGAACAAATTAGGGTTATGCTTTCTGTATCAATACTTGCTATCATATCACAACTTCTTCTTAATAGGGTTGATAAACCAGGAAGGATTGCTGCATTTGAGATTATGATTGTAACCCCTTCTATACAAAACCTTATTCGTGAACGAAAAACATACAGAATTCTTTCAGATATTCAGACAGGTATGAAGATGGGAATGATTACGCTTGATGCATACCTGATGAGATTATTCAGAGAAGGAAAGATATCATTTGAAACTGTTATGATTTATAGCCAGGACCCTGAACAGGTTAAACTACAACTTGCTGCTGAAGGTCTAATTGATGAGAAACTTGCATCGAAAAAATATGGCGAAAGTCTCGATATAGAAGATGAACAAAAGGTAAAATAAAAAATGGCTGAAAGAAAACTTCTCGGAGAGATGCTGATTGAAGCAGGCCTTATAACAGAGAAAGAACTTGATGAAGCCCTGAAGGAACAGGCAAAGTCAGGCGGATTTCTCGGAAGAATTCTTGTTGAAAAAGGATATGTCAGTGAAAAAGACCTAAAAAAAATCCTAAGTACTCAATCAGGCATTGAAATGATTGACTTAAAAAATACACCTATTGATAAAAATGCCATAAGTGCCTTTCCCTCTGCCCTCGCAAAAACATATAATGTTTTGCCGATAAAACTTGATAAAAATTTACTGACACTTGCGGTTGGTGATACCTTAAGTTTGAACATACAGGATGATATATCCTTTATTCTCGGGTATAAAATAAAAATGGTCCTCGCAGATGAAGAAGATATCAAAGAAAATATAAATGTTTATTATGGTTCTGAAATGGAAACCATTGATGACCTTATCAAGTGGATTTCTCAGGATATGTCTGAAATGGAAGAACTCGAAACACTCGCCTCAGGACATGGAGAATATGCGACCATCACAAGCTTAGAAGAAATAGCATCACTGCCACCAGTTGTGAAACTTTTTGACCTTATCCTTCTTCAGACAGTAAGAGACAATGCCTCAGATGTTCACCTCGAACCATTTGAAAAGGACTTCAGGGTTAGATACAGGGTTGATGGCGTACTTTACGACATGGTTCATCCTCCAAAAGGGCTTTCCTTTGCGTTATTTTGCAGGTTTAAGATTATGGCCTCAATGGATATTGCTGAACGGCGATTACCCCAGGATGGTAGAATTGAACTTTCTGTTATGGGAAGACCAGTGGATTTACGTGTGAATACTGTACCAACTGTTTTTGGAGAATGCCTAGCAATACGTGTTCTTGATAGAGGGAAAACAATATTTGATATGGAAAATCTCGGTCTTTTGAAGGAAGAAATGGACATTGTCGAAAATCTTATCCACAGACCGCACGGAATTATTCTTGCAACAGGACCAACCGGCTGTGGAAAAACCACAACTCTTTATGCACTCTTAAGAAAACTTAATACCCCTGAGGTTAAACTCATTACAACAGAAGACCCTGTTGAATATATGCTTGACGGAGCAGTTCAGGTACCTGTTAAGGAAAGCATAGGATTAACATTTGCTGCGTGTATAAGAAGCATTCTTCGTCAGGACCCTGATATTATTCTGGTTGGAGAAATCCGTGATTTTGACACAGCGCAGATGGCAATACAATCATCCCTTACAGGACACCTTGTTTTAAGCACGCTCCATACAAATGATGCACCAACAACAATAATGCGACTTGTGGATATGAAGGTAGAACCATTTCTCCTTGCGTCAACAATAGGTGGTATTATTGCTCAGCGGCTTGTAAGGGTTTTATGTTCAAGATGTAAGGAAGAATATAGACCCACAAAACAGGAAATCATTGAACTTGGTATTTCTGATGAGGTGGCTGAACAAATGAAATTCTATAAACCAGTAGGTTGTCCATTCTGTAGAGGTGGTTATAAGGGAAGGGTTGCGATATTTGAAATTCTTATCCCGAATGAAAACCTCTGGAGATGTGTTCTCGAAAAAAAGCCTCTTGGCGAGATAAGAGAAATTGCCACAGGTGAATGTGGAATGAAAACACTTGTTCAGGATGGGATTGAAAAAATTAATCTCGGGATTACATCCATAGAAGAAATTATCAGGGAAGTCCACGGATACGGATAATATTTACATATTTCAGAATAAAAGGTAATATAAATAAGGGAAAAGGAGAGAGTAAGTAATAAGAGAAAAGGAGTAAAAAATGGCCAATTTTCAATATGCGGGGCTTGATGCATCCGGAAAAGCAGTAAGTGGCACTATTGATGCGGCAAATTCACAGGATGCAATCAGCAAATTGAAAAATATGGGCTATTACATAACCAGTATTGTTGCTGGAAAATCAGGTCAAAAAATCAAGGATACATCAGCAAAACAACCAGCCAAGAAAACAACCTCCCAAAAAAAATCATCAGGCGGTGGAATCAGTATAAACATTCCATTTCTTGGTGGAAACAAAATAAAACCAAAAGAACTAACGGTTATTACCCGCCAGCTCGCAACGCTTATTGGTTCAGGTCTTCCTTTATTAAGGGCATTAAAGGTCCTTGAACAACAGAGAAAAGGCGGTGCTGCAAAAATTCTCAACAAGGTAGCAGCAGAAATAGAGCAGGGAGCCCTTTTTTCCGAGGCACTTGCAAAATTTCCATCAAGTTTCCCGAGAATATACGTCGCAATGGTTAAAGCAGGAGAAGCAGGAGGAGCCCTTGAATCTGTTTTAAGCCGTCTTGCAGAGTTTATGGAAAAAGAAGCAAAACTTAAAGGCAAGATAAAATCAGCAATGGCTTATCCGAGCGTGGTTATTGTTGTTATGATTGGTATCCTATCATTCATAATGATTAAAATTGTCCCTACATTTACAAAGATATTTGAGGATATGGAGGTTGGAGACCTTCCAGGTGCAACATTACTTCTGATTAAGATGTCAAAACTTCTTGCAGAACGTTCTTATCTGATTGTCGCATTTGTTTTTGCTCTTATAATTCTTTTCAGAATTGCAAATAAGATTAAGGTTACAAGGTATCTTATCGATAAGGTAAAACTACGGATTCTTGTATTTGGACCTGTTATATCAAAAACAATTATTGCCCGTTTTGCAAGAACATTTGCAACACTGATAACAAGTGGAGTGCCAATACTACAATCGCTTCAGATTGTCAGAGATACTGTTGGGAACGAGGTTATAGCCAATGCTATAAACGAGGTCCGCAACAGGGTCAGAGAAGGCGAGGGAATATCAGGCATAATGCTGCGAACAGGGGTATTTCCTCCAATGGTAACAAACATGATTGCTGTGGGTGAAGAAACAGGTGCAATGGATTCAATGCTCGAAAAGGTTGCAGATGCCTATGAGGCAGAGGTTGATGCTGCTGTTGCAGCAATGACATCTATGCTCGAACCAATCCTGATTGTATGTCTTGGTGTTGTAGTAGGATTTATTGTTATTTCATTGTTTATGCCTTTGATAAAGATAGCCATGAGTTTATCAGGGGGCGAAGGAGGAGGAGGCGTTGAATAGAAAAAAATTACATCTTGAAAAAAATGGGTTTACACTTATTGAACTACTCATTGTTATAGCAATCATAGCATTGCTCGGAGCAATGCTTTTGCCGGCAATAGCAGGAGCAAGAGAAAGGGCAAGAAGAACAACCTGTCTTAATAACCTACGTCAGATAATGGTTGCATTTGAAATGTTTGCAGAAGATCACTTTGAAAGATATCCTGCAGGAGCATCTGAGATATATTCCTGCATCTATCCTGATTTTATCAAAACCCCCCAGACATTCTGGTGTCCATCAACAATATCAAGAGGTATCAGGTCACCTGATAAGATTAGTAGTTCAAACTGGAATAATTCCTATTCATTCGTCTTTGGATTAACAGTAGGAAATAAATGCCCTAATCCTGTACCTGTAATAAGCGATAAGGGAATATTTGTTAGGTCTGACTTTGATCCTCCTGAGGAGGGTTATGGAAACCATAGGTTTGGAATGAATGTACAATATCTCGATGGATCAACAATGTGGGTACTTGAACCAAAGGTTGTCTATGCGGTTTACAATGGCCACGGTAAATTAGTAAATGGACCTGCTGATGGCGTAAATGTCGCATGTACTGAGACAGGAGATTGCGTAAATATTGCCGATGCCCTCGATGATAACGTACGATCTAGCTGGGGAGAATAAAAACAAAGGACTTATTATGAAAAAAAATGGGTTTACACTTATTGAACTACTTGTGGTAATGGTTATTATTACAATACTCGCTGGGATGATGCTGCCATCTTTAAGAAAAGCAAGGGCAAAAGCATCAAGGGATAAAGCAAAGAATGAAATGGCAGCGCTTGCAAGTAGTGTAGTAATGGCAAAAAATGATATTGGTTATTATGTGAGATT
>MWDQ01000024.1 GCA_002070645.1 candidate division TA06 bacterium ADurb.Bin131 | reverse complement strand
GAAAAGACAAAGATAGATATTATGGAATTCCCTCTACCACAAGAAGAAAAAGAGAATATAGGTTTTTAATTATAGTCGATATACTCAAGGTAGTTGAGAAACAGAAGGTGATGGTAAAATCCAGATTCCATCAGGTAAAATAACTTTCCCGGAGGCACGAATTCAAAATTGACTTTCGACGAAATAAGGGAATATTATAGTACAATTAGATATGAAGGATTGATTTACAGTACTGATATAGAATGTAAGAAAAAACATATGTTCATCGGTTGCTAATAGCCGGGGAAGGTTAAATCTGTCAAGAGTCAAGAGTTGACCCCGTTTTGAGGCCAGCGGGCTTCAACGATAGAATGAATACCTCCACGGGGTGTAAATTCACCTTTTACCGAAACCCAGACAGGTTTTATTGATGAGACAATGTCCTTGAGAATTCGGTTAACGGCATTTTCATAGAATATCCCAAGGTTTCTGTACGAAAAGATATATTCTTTAAGAGATTTTAGTTCAATGACTCTTTCTTTTGGTTGATACTGAATGGTTATTGTACCAAAATCAGGATTTCCAGTTTTTGGACAGAGAGATGTATATTCTGGTATGACTATTGTTATTGTATAATTTCTGTAGGAATTTTTAAACCATTCAATTGCTGGAAGATTTGCATCAATGCCTGCTGAGGATAAATCTTGATACCTTATTTTCTTTTCTGCCATATTAAATTATTAGGAAAATGAAATGTTAAAATCTTTGAATTTTCCTGTTGCTGGCGCTTTTTCAATATTTATCTGGTAGATATTTTGACCAAGATGGCCTTTTTTTATATTCTCTGTAAATAGTTCAAGTTGTTCTGGTTCAGATTCTGCAACAATTTCAACCCTGCCATCAGGTAGATTTTTCACCCAACCAGAAATTCCGATTCTTCTTGCGATATTTAACACGTACCACCTAAATCCTACGCCCTGAACCTTTCCCTTAATCAGATAATGCCATTTTTCCATTGAAAGAATAAGGGCCCCGTATTAAATCCACGGGGCCCTTTTGACCTGTTTATTAATATTCTGGATACGCTGGAGGAGCAGCAGGTACCTTTTCTTTCTTCTCTGGTTTTTCAGTTATAAGGGTTTCTGTTGTTAACAACAGTGCTGCAACGCTTACTGCGTTTTCAAGGGCAGTCCTTGCGACCTTTGTTGGATCAATAATTCCTGCATCAATAAGATCCTCAAACTGATCTTTTTCAGCATTGAATCCAAAACTCTCCTTGTCTGAAGATCGAACCTTGTCGACAACAACTGCTCCATCCATACCTGAATTTTCCGCAATCTGTCTTAATGGCGCTTCAAGTGCTTTGTAAACAATCTTTCCGCCTGTTTTTTCGTCTTCATCAATGAAATCAACCTTTTCTATTTCCTTCTGGCACCTTAAAAGAGCCACACCGCCTCCAGGAATAATTCCTTCTTGAACTGCTGCTCTTGTGGCACTTAAAGCATCCTCAACGCGTGCTTTTCTTTCTTTCATATCTGATTCTGTTGGGGCGCCAACATTGACAACAGCAACACCACCTGCTAATTTTGCAAGTCGTTCCTGAAGTTTTTCCTTATCATAGTCAGAGGTTGACTTTTCAATTTCTTTTTTTATCTGGTTGATTCGTCCTTCAATATCTGATTTCTTACCTGCTCCCTCGACTATTGTGGTGTTTTCCTTATCAACAATAACCCTTTTTGCCCTACCGAGCATGCTGATATCTACATTTTCGAGTTTCATTCCAAGTTCTTCTGCAATCACCTTGCCGCCTGTGAGGATTGCAATGTCATCGAGCATTGCCTTTCTTCTGTCTCCAAAACCAGGTGCCTTAACTGCGCAGCAGGCAAGGGTCCCTCTGAGTTTGTTAACAACCAGTGTAGCGAGGGCTTCTCCTTCAACCTCTTCGGCAATAATAAGAAGTGGTCTTCCACTCTGTGCAATTTTTTCAAGAAGAGGAAGAAGATCCTTTATTGCAGAAATCTTCTTATCGTGAATAAGAATATAGGTATCTTCGAGGGATGCCTCCATCCTTTCAGAATCAGTAACAAAGTATGGAGATAGATAACCACGGTCAAACTGCATACCCTCAACAACCTTAAGTTCTGTTTCTGTTCCTTTTGCTTCTTCTACTGTGATGACACCTTCATTGCCAACCTTTTCCATAGCATCCGCAATGATTTTTCCAATTTCAGAATCATTTGCTGCGGCAATTGATGCAACCTGCTGTATTTCATTTTTGTCCTTTATTGGTTGGCTCATCTTCTTAAGTTTTTCAACTATTACCTTTGATGCTTTTTCAATTCCGTGCCTGAGGTGTACAGGATTTGCTCCAGCAGCGACATTCTTAAAACCTTCTCTTGCAATTGCAACAGCAAGAAGGGTTGCTGTTGTTGTCCCATCTCCTGCGATGTCATTGGTTTTGGAAGCAACTTCTCTTACCAGTTGAGCACCAAGATTTTCGTAGGGATCTTCCAGCTCAATTTCTTTAGCAATTGTCACACCATCATTAATAACAGTCGGTGAGCCAAATTTCTTTTCAATGACAGCACACCGTCCTTTTGGACCGAGCGTTGGTTTTAATGCTGTTACAACTACCTCCATACCGCTCAGCATTTTTCTTCTTGCTTCTTCACTAAATAGCATCTGTTTAGCCATATTTTCCTCCTGTTGTTATTTTACTACAATTCCGAGGATATCTTCCTCACGAAGAATCATGTAGGTTTCATTGTCAACTGTAACTTCTGTGCCTGCATATTTACCATAAAGGACCACATCATCAACTTTTACCTCCATCTTGATGTGTTTTCCTTCGTCATCAATCCGTCCTTTACCAACAGCAACAACCTTACCTTCCTGAGGTTTTTCCTTTGCTGTATCAGGAATGATTATACCGCCTTTTGTCTTTTCTTCTGGCTCCATTGGCTTTACAACCACCCTGTCACCCAGGGGTTTTATTTTGAACTCTGCCATAAATTCCTCCTTTTTGGAAAACAGGTAAACGATATTTTCTTTTACGCTTTTGAATAGATTTATTTTTAAATCTACAGATTATTAGATGAATTCTGTACAAAAAGGTTTCAGGGATTTTAAAAACCCTTTTTGATTTTTTTCTGAAAATTTATTATACTTATTACAATAACATATGTCAAGATTATCTTAATAGGGGGAAAATCATGAAAAAAGTCAGAATAGGTATTATTGGTGTTGGAGGAATGGGCCAGGGACATGCAGAAACAATGAAAAAAATAGAAGAAGCAGAACTGGTAGCAGTTTGCGATTGCAACGAAAACAGGGTAAAAGAGGTTGCCCAGAAACATGGTGTTGAATGTTTTGTAGATTATAGGAAACTCATTGATAGTGGAATAGCAGAAGCGATTATCGTTGCTACCCCACATTATTTTCACCCTGAAATAAGTATCTATGCAATGGAACACGGACTTCATGTTTTGAGTGAAAAACCAATTTCAGTAACTGTAAGTCAGGCAGATAAAATGGTTGAAGCATCAAAAAAAACAGGTAAGGTATTTTCAGTTATGTATCAAATGAGAAATAAAGGGGTATTTATTGTGGCAAAAGATTTAATTGAAAAAGGCCACCTCGGCGAGATTCAAAGAACACTTCTTATAAATCCGTGGTACAGATCTCAGGCATATTACGACAGTGGTTCATGGCGCGCAACGTGGAAAGGAGAAGGTGGTGGAGTACTAATAAATCAGGCACCGCACATGATTGATATCTTTACCATGCTTGCAGGACTTCCCAGGAAATTTCAGGCAAAGGTAAGGACACGACTCCATAATATAGAGGTTGAAGACGAGGTAAGTGTTTTACTCGAATACGAAAATGGAGCATGGGGATATTATTATACCTGTACCAATGAAGTTCCTTGTATTCCTTACCTTGAAATTGCAGGAGATAAAGGGAAAATAACCCTCTACGGCGATACATTTAAGTTTTTCTCTACATCTGTACCAATAAGTGAATTTACTGTGAAGAATGAAAGCATGTGGGCATCTCCTGAAACAAAAGAGGAACAATTGAATATTCCTGAAACAGATGCAAGTCATGGATCGATCATAAGAAATTTCTGCAGGGCAATAACCGATGGTGAACCACTTGTAGCACCTGGCGTAGAAGGATTAAAATCTGTTGAATTTATCAATGCCTGTTTGCTTTCTGGCTTAAGAAACAAACCTGTTGAAACACCTGTTAACAGAGATGAATATGATAATTTCATCAGAGAAATGATAGAAAAATCAAAAGGTAAAAAAACAGTAAAAACTCAGATTCAAACCGACCCTAATATTAAAAAATAATCAATCTTAGTTTTTCTGATAAACAGGGCTTACTTCAATGATTCTGTATTGATTTTCTGTGGATTATTTCTTCTATATGCAAATTTAATATTATAAATATAGAGGCATCCAATTCCAGGAGAAAAGATAAAAATCAGTGCAGGATGTATGTGTGAGATCTGGATAATGAATCAGTGCCTTTATTCCCCTTAATTTTTCAAAAACAGATTTTATTGTTTCTGCAGGACAGGTTTCATCCTGACCCCCAGAACTCAAAAGCACGGGTGCCTTTCCCATTGGGGCAAGATTAACAGGGTCGAAATAATCAAAATTATCAAGATATCCAGGATTGTTTAGTTCAGTATTTTTAAAAGCAGGATTATATCGCATATCACAAAAAAACGGTACATGTGCAACAATTGTTTTTATACGGCTATCAATACCAGAAACAGAAAGAGCAATTCCGCCCCCCTGACTTGTTCCCATTATTCCGATTCTTTTTGTGTCAACATCACCGCGGGTTGCAAGATAGTCAATTCCGCGTATAACATCAATATATGCACCCTGATAAAAGTATCCTTCCGGATTCTCAATGTCCTGAAGCAAGTATCCTGGGCCTGAAATTTTTTCACCTGGTCTTAGTTTACTTGAAAGTCCCTGTTTTCTCGGAAATACCTGAAGTATTACATATCCTCTTTGACACTCAGAAAGAGTTATGCTCTGCTCCCAACCACCATAGCCAGGTATTGTTATGATTGCGGGTAGTTTATTGGTTTTTCCCGCTGGTTTTGAAAGCAGGCATGTTATTAAAAATCCATTGAGTGATTTGTATGTAATTTTTTCAACAATGTATGGAACACTTTCCTGCAGTTGTATTTGAGTGGGTTGAAGCGGAATTTGTCTCGCTTCGAGCAATGTTTTCTTCCAGAACTCTTTAATTTTATTTTTGTTAATCATTGCGTAACTGAAACCTGAGTATCTCTTTTTACCTGATTCTTTATATTTTCCAGTTTTTTGGAAACAGAGTCATCAAGCATCCTAAGTACAAGACCTGAATTTATCCCGCTCACCGGAGCCATTTTCCAGGGATGACAGGGTAGAGGAACTTCAGCATCTCCTTTTGCCCAACACTGGTCAATATGTGCAATCCCTGTTTCATTTACAGATGGATCATCTAAATCAGGGGCAAAACATGTGATTAATTCAAGGTTTGCCTCTTTTATGTATCTTCCAAAATCAACATATTTTGAGTTAAGCCCGATATATGCAATCCAGACAAGTAAATCTCCTGGTTGCAGGTATTTGCTGAAAGCGTTTCTTCGCCTTCCAACCTGGCCAACTGCTTGAAATCCTATCCAGGGTGCTTTAAGGTCTCTTTTTACCTCATCAATAATAACATGGCCAACACCTGAAATTCCAACCCTTTTTCCTTCTGCCATTCTGCTCGCGATGATGTCAGATGCATAATCAATCTGTTTTTGAATTTTTTCTGATTTCAAATCAAAAACAAGTTTTTTTACCCTTTCAAGATATATATTGGCAAGTTTACCTGCTGGAATCTTTTCAGGACAATCTCCTATCCAGAGTCGACCCTCTGGAGTTTGAATCTTTTTATTATGTTCGGTTGATTCCTCGAGCGAAATACTTATAAGAATACCAGGAATTTTTCCTTTTCTCGTCATCGCAGAAACATACTCACAACACCACATCCACCCAATTGTAATATTTGCAAGAATATTGATTCTTCCATAGATTGCTTTCCCTGACGGTGCGCCATTATCAATGAAAAAGTCATACTTCAGTTTCGAGGGCATTCCTTTTTTTGAAGCAATAAGGATAACCTTCCAATTTTTTCCCTTATATTCGTTTAATCTTTTTATTGCTGTTTCTGCGTCTGTTTCCCAACTTCTTACCGAATACAGAACAATATCGTGATCTGTAACAAAGCGGACTCTATCAGGGGATTCACTCGGATAGATATTGGAAAGACCACCTGCCCTATTTATCATTTCTTCGCTGAAGGATTTCTGTTCATTATATGGGACATTAATAAGTGTATCAGGTTTTTTTAACACACAACCTGCGGCAAATTCTGCTGATTTTATTATCTGCGGAATCTGAGATGATATCTTTGGGATTCTTGCCTCAAACTCAGCAAGAGAACTTTGTATTCCTGCGAACAAAAAAGCAGGAAACAACAATAAAAATAGCAATGACCATGCTCTGATTTTTCTCATAGTGTTTTCTCCTCTTTTACGATCCTGCAGAAAATTCCTTCTGCTTTTCCATTGTTTGTTTCAAGCGCAATTGTTATTGTATTTGTGCCATGTTCTGGTTTTACAACAACAGATGTCTGGTCAGCAATTGCAGGATTTGTGCCTGGACCTGAAAAAACCTTTTTGTTGTTGAACCATACAACAACAGGTCCATCATAACCGAGGTACATCCTTATTGTTTCAGATGGACCCAAGTCAATCTGTGTTTTAAAAAATATTACCCCATCTTTGCCTTTTATGATATTGCCTGCATCAACAAATCCGAGAGTAGATAGTGTTGCAATGCCCTTTTTAATATCTTTTTCAGTGTATGCAGAGATTTTCTTCCATTTTATATTGTCGGGGACAGGAATTTTTATCTGGTCAAGTGATATTTTTTGAACATCAGAAACCTGCCAGTCAATGATAAAACCTGTTTTATCAGAACCAAAGATTGCCTCTACAAGATAGATATCAGGATGGCTAAATTGATTGATTTCTGGATCATCACTGGCTGTATGTCCTGAATAATAGGAAAACCAGAATCTAACAGGATTTTCAGGATCCTTTGCTACTGCCATATATGAACAATCAAAGTCAGGCCCTGACGGAAGCACAAGACGGAGAACTGGTTTTTTATTTTCGATTCTGAATACTCCAATATGTGCAATATCAGGATTTACAAACCATCTTCCTGAAATCCATATCTCTCCTTTTACAAGCCACAGGCATGGGCCAAGAAGTGGAATGTTAAGCCGTGTTTTCTCCCATTTTCTATACGGCGGTTTTGACATACAAAGATATGGTTTTTTGTTTTTATCATCACATCTCATTAGCATAACTGCTGTACCATCGTTTTTGAAGTCAAGGAAGCACTCTGTTGGGATTTCTTTACCTTTGTGAATATCATACCTTCTTTCCCAGTTTATTCCATCATTACTCTCAAACCATGCAACCACTGAATTTTTATTTCTTTCAAACTCTCCATAGGCGGCACAATAATACATGCCCTGATAAAACTGTGGCCTCCACATAATAAATCCATCTGTACCTCTTAGATGAGTCCACTGACTCCAGTTTCTTCCATCTTCAGTGTAAGAAGTAAATGATTTCCTCTGTGTTCCTGCTTCAAACCCAACAACAAAAAGTTTTCTTCCATCAGTATAAAGATGAGGATCTCTTGAATCAGATGTTTGCCTGAACGTTGCAACATTTTCAAAGTGTTTACCTTCATCATCACTACGGAGAACTATAATCTTTCCTGTTGGGTCAGCATGTGCGGCACCTTGCCTGTATGTGATATAAAGAGATCCATTAAAAAAACATGCGCCTGTGAATGCATTGTGGCATGCATCATTTGTTATTCTTCGTATGCTTTTTATATACATTATCTCTCCTTTCAGGATACGATTAATTCAACACTAACCACCCTTATTGTTTCCTGTTTTCTTTCGTTATCGTTGTACCAATTGTGGCTTCCATTCATCACGACAATACTATTATATCCATTTTTTACTTGTGATGTATCAAACTCAAAATTAAAGGCAGTATGTTCCGGGACATGGTGTGTATATCCGCCGACAGCGCATAAAAGTTTATCTGTCTGGGTGCTATTAAAATTTGGCCAGCAACCATTAAAACTCACGCCAATATCAGGTATTTTTTCCTGTTTTTCAAGGACAATCTGTATTATGAGTTTCATATTTTTATTTTTTGGTTCTTTCATCATAGGTAGCAAAAATTCTTTTCTACACTGTGGTTCAACACAGGATGGAACCTGCCCTATTGTTTCAAAAAGATTATTCGCATAAAAACCAACACCCGAAGAAAATGTATAAAACTTTGGTTTACCTTTAAGAAATTCCACATTATGAAGGTTCCTCAAAGAAGAATAATCAGCAAAACAGTTTGCTTCTTCCCATGGCCAGTGCCCTGGTGTATCTGCGCAGAAGAAATTAAATATCTCAACACCGTCGCATCCGAGTATAAGTTTCCCTGCTGAATTCCCCCGCAATACTTCAGGGCTGAATGCAGAAAGTCGATATCCCCGGGCATCGCTGGCACCGATGGAAACATTTTCTTTTGCACCAGGGAAATATACCATCAACCAGTTTGTTCCAAGTTCAATAACTCCATAAACAGAAATATCCATCCCAAGATTCTCTTTGATTTTATCACATGGAATATCCCAGGATGTCTGCCATGTATTTGTTGGACAAACAAAATCAATTATCCCTAATTTTGCCATTTCTGGTATGTCTATCCCGATCTGTTTTAATTGTTCAAAAGTCCCTGCGTATCTTATCCCCATATAAAACGGCTTTTCTGTTTTCTTTGCTTTTTTCTCGCAAATCTGTCTTATTTCAGAGTGCCAGTTTGTTATTAGATTGACTGCTTCCTGTGATGCTGGTACCTCGCAGCACAAAGGAGTTCTTGTCCAGTCGAGTTCAATGCCCTCATAATCATAATTTTCTATACAGTCCTGAATCAATGCTTTCATATAATCACGGACCTGTTTTTTCTCATAGTTTAACCCCTGCCAGGACACACTTGGAGGTTCTTTTGGATTGCTTGTTGTTCCTTTAAGACGCATTTCAGGATTTTTGAACAATTTACAGTTCATAAAATCAAATTCTGGCTTTAAACTTGCTCCATGCATATCATTCATTCTTATTGAAACCCATGGTGAAATCTTGTTTCTCCTACATGCCTTTGCTGCTTCATCCAACCAATCAACTCCATTCTCAACAAGGTCAAGGTATCTGTCCATTAGGATAGCCATTTCATTGAGGTATCTGTCAATCTGTTTCTCAGTCATTGGCTGACCAAGAAGATGTCCAAAAAAGAATGTTTTGTCGCCTCTCTTATAACCATCAAGATTTGTTTCAACAACCTTGCTCGGATACCAGGCAACCTGGGCATTGCTGTTTACAACCACTGTATCAATTCCATTTTCAGCAAGAATATCAATGCAATGGTGAATATGTTTTGCGCTGAATCTTTTGTTTTCAGGATAATGCCATAAACTTTTTTTGTTATACTTATAGAAAAAACCATTGCAATCAACATTAAACAAATTTTTGTTCTCGGGTTTCATAAATACCTCCTTTTCTTTTGTTGGGTAGTGCCAAACCTGGCTAAGTCATTAGTAGTGTTTTTGTTTATTTTTCAATAGTTTCAAAAGTTTTTATAACCCTACTAAATCCTCCTTGCCCCCTTTATAAAAGGGGGAACTTGTGGGTAAGGGATAGCCCCTCTATAAAAGGGGGAACAAAAGAAGATTAAAGGAAAGCCGGGATGGATTTTCATCTCCTTTTTTTTGTATCAGGTTTTTTAACATAAAAATTTCATCTGTTTTTGACAGTATCCTTTTATTATCTTTTTCCATATTTCCTGACTGCTTCAAAATAATATAATGCATTTTCAATTGGAACATTAGATGGAATATGATTTCCAACAGCCATGATAAAACCAGGACATTTTTTTGCAGTATCCATACACCGTTTTACTTCTTTTTCAATATCCTGTTTTGTGCCAAAGGTAAGGATCCTGCAATCAGCGTTTCCAACAATTACATGACTGTTTCCATATTTTTTCACAACATAATCAAGGTCGGTTAATGGCTCAAAAATAAAACCATCTGCCCCACAGTTTGCAATATCATCAACAAATTCTGTAAAATTACCATCAGAACAGAAAAGAACCTTTATTCCTTTGTCTCTCAAAACATTCCAGAGTTTTTTGTATCTCGGGAAAATGTATTTTCTGTACCAATCAGGGTTAAATATTGCACCTTTTGACCATACCATATCATCGTGACATATAAAAGCAAATGGTTTTACCTTTGCCCAGGCACTGAAATTTGCCATAGAAAGGTTAAAAAATCCTTCAAGAACATATTCACCAAATCTTTCAGGATTGGTTCCAACTGCCTCAAGAAACATATCCCACCCAAAACTTGCAATACAGCCAGACACGATTGTTTTATAGTATCCACCTGTTATTAAAACATCAGGATACACCTTTTGAAAATTTTCGATGGATTCCTTAAAAAATAATGCTCTTTTTTCTATATCAGGGAATCCATATTCTTTTACAGCATCAAAATTCAGAACATCCTCTGCTGACTTAAATGGGCAGGGATCTGGCTGTTTATAGTCGTCTCCTCCGCGGGTATAAGCAGCATGTCCCATATTTGTTGTTCTTCCTAAAGAATCCCAGCCAATAGGTCCATCATTTGTTGACCATATAAAATCATATGGAACCCATTCAAAGAATCTTCTATTGGCCTGCACTGCTTCATTTATATCTTTGCTTAAAGGGTCAAAGCCAGTAATATGCTTAATCAAATCTGGATGATCGCAGTATTCTGTTCTTCCAACCCTTTCCGTAAATTCAAGATTCAAAATTTTCTTACATATCTGGCCGGACACTTACCACCTAACGATTATTTTTAATTTTTTTTACTGTCCTAATATGCTGCTTTCTTACTTCCAATGATGGTTCTAATCTTGATTTTTCTATTTTTTCAATAACTTGGTTGATCTGTTTTTCATCAAAAACCTTTTCTGTTTTTGAAGTGATATACCTTGCACAGGAACTAATATTGGAAAAAACATTCTCTGGCATCTCTGTTTTGAAGGTACTGTCTCCCACAAATAAGACGATTGAATGAATATAATTTTTGTTCACACCAAGAAGTTCTCTCATAGTCATGACATGTTTATAATTCTGGCGAAGTGGATTTTGAAATTTTTTTGAATAATTATAAATTTTTTGAGTCCACATCTCACTATCTTTTGAACCGAAAATCCATCCTTTCATATTTTTCGTTTCTATAACAAATATACCGTACTCTGAAACAACAATATGGTCAATCTGTGTAGTTCCATCCCCACTCTTAAAAATAACATCGCTGATTATTCGATATTTATTGGGATCAAGGAATTTTTTAACCCAAAATTTCACAATAGCTTCTCCTGATTTCCCTTTGAAAGAGGAAGATCCCAGATACTTTAATATAAAAACAAGAATTATTAATATTCCAAAAATCCATATTAGCTGCCCAGTCATATCCCCTCTTTAGTTGAAAAGAATGTTAGTATTATTTTATTTCAAATGTTGTCTTTAGTCCTTCCATACTATTTTTCCCAACCATTACCTCAAATGTTCCTGATTCTATAACATAATTAAGTTTTTCATCAAGAAACATCAGGTCTTCAATGCTCAAAGAAAAATCAACCGTTGTTTTTTCTCCTGGCTTCAGATGAACTTTTTTGAATCTTTTCAGTTCAAGTACAGGTCTGATAACACTGCTTACAATATCCCTCAAATAGAGCTGAATAGTTTCGTCACCTTCGTATTTACCTGTATTTTCAACTTCCACTGAAAGTTTAATATTGCCCTTGCCTGAATATTCCTCGGGAGAAATCTTCAGATTCTTATATTCAAAATCAGTATAACTCAATCCATATCCAAATGGAAACATTGGTTGATTTCCTCTTATTTCAACATAATCAAGTCTTCTTACACACGGCAGATGATTATAATAAAGTGGAAGTTGTCCTGTAAAAACAGGAAAAGTTATTGGCAGTTTTCCTCCTGGATTGCAATTACCAAATAAAACATTTGCTATCGCATTTCCTCCTTCTTCTCCTGGATACCATGCCTCTACCACAGCGTCCACCAGACCTATCCATCTGCTCATTGTAATAGCACTACCATTTATAAGCACAACAACCACAGGTGTGCCTGTGTCTGCTATTGTCTTGATAAGATCCTCCTGAACGCCAGGAAGATCAAGATTACATCTATCCCTGTTTTCTCCTTCTGTTTCAGATGAGTTTCCTACAACAACAATTGCAACATCTGCCTTGCTTGCTATAGAAGATGCCTTCGAAAATCCATATTTCGAACTATCGTTTACCCTGCATCCTTCAGCAAAGTAAACATTTGATCTTTTTGATATTTTATTTTTTATTCCTTCAAATACAGTAACAGTTTTTATTCCGAATCCACTATAGCCACCCAATCTCACTATATTTGCGTTTGGACCAATCACAGCCACTGAACCTATATCCTTATTTAACGGTAGTATTCCATTATTTTTAAGAAGCACCATGCATTTTTCTGCTGCTTCAAGGGCCATCTGTCTGTGCTGATCACAGTCGCATATTTTTTCTGCTTTTTCAGGATTTGAGAATGGGTTTTCGAAAAGCCCAAGCCAGAACTTTCCTCTTAAAACTCTTTCAACTGCCTGATCAATAACAGATTGTGAAACTTTGCCTTCCATTGCAAGTTTTAGCATCTCGGAAAAGCAGGGTGAATTAGGAATTTCAATATCAAGGCCTGCTTCGAGGGCGAGTTTCCCTGCAATAGCAAGAGAATCTGCGACCCTATGATTTCCATAAATTCCCCACACAGATCCATAGTCAGAAACAACAAATCCATTAAATCCCCATTCTTTTCTTAAAACATCAGTCAACAACCATTTATTAGAAGAAGAAGGTATACCATTTATAGAATTATATGCAGCCATCAAGGACCATGCCTTTGCTTGCTGTATACTTGCCTTAAACGCTGGGAAGAATACTTCCCTTAATATCCTTTCAGAAAAAAATGTTGCGCTGCTGTCTCTTCCTCCATCTCCTGCAAAATCAGCAGCGAAGTGCTTTGGTGTTGCAATAACCTTTTGACTTTGAAGGCCTTTTATAAAAGCAACTGCCATTAAAGAGGTAAGGTAAGGATCTTCTCCATAGGTTTCTTCAACCCTTCCATGCCTTGCATCTCTGGCTATATTTATTGTTGGAGAAAGTGCCTGATGGATACCCCGGACCCTTGTTTCTTTGCCAATAATCTGTGCAATTTTTTCAACCATATCAGGATCCCAGCTACTTGCAAGACCTATTGCTTGAGGGAAACTTGTTGAACCTTTTGCCATACAACCATGTAAACACTCATCATGAATAATTACAGGAACTTTTGGGCCTGTGCTTGTTGCAATCTTTTGAATTTCGTTTGCAATCTTTGTTCCATTTGATGGGTCATAAGGTCTTAAAATAGGACTTATATGACCTGCTCCATTTTTAAGGACATCACATGCTTTTTGTTTTGAAAAAATTTCATTATCAACAAGTGTACCTCTTTCAACACAGGATAACTGTGCAATCTTTTCTTCTATACTCATTTCACCAAGAATTTTTTTAATTTTATCTTCCATAAATAACCTCCATTTTGTAGATTTTTATGGATATGATAGAATATATTTCAAATTTGGAAAAGTTTATGCAGTGGAAAATTCTCAGCAAAAATCTTCTCGTTGGTGCAGAAACAGTTGAAATCCGCTCTGTATGCATTCCTGATGATCTCGGTAATCTAAAAAGACACAGGGTAACAACCTGTTGGAATATAGAAAAACCTGTGTTTTCAAAAACCCCTGCGACAGGAAGACTGATAAAAGATGATTCTGGTAGAATTGGGGTAATGGTAAGCGGTAAACACGGTGTAAATATTAAAATTGGTAAATACTTCTGCGTACCGTATATCTTTGTTGCAATCAACAGCATCTCAAAAAAAGCAAGAAAGCAAATTCTTAAGGATGTACAAATTGAACTATTTTCTGAAGGAAATCTGATTTTTGGAAGAGAAAAATGAACCAACTATAACCTTAAGGCATCTAAATAACATAACGCGGAGGAAAAATGAAAGATGAAAAACAAATCAGTTGTGAAAATGATATTCTGTGTGGGATAAATAAACCAAAAGATTTATCAAACATGACTGACTTTGAGAAAAAGCATATTCCTGTGATTGCCTCGCCTGATAAGATTAAAAAAGATGAAGAGTTTGATGTTATTGTTGAGGTTGGAAAATTATTTCCACATCCCAATGAGCCAGGGCATTTTATATCCTGGATTGAATTATATAGTGGAGATACATTCTTAGCGTGCGCATACTTTACCGGAGGTACATCATTCCCGAAGGTTATGTTCAGGATAAAACTTTCACACAGCCATGGATTCTTAAAAGCAAGGGCAATGTGTAATCTTCATGGTCTCTGGCAGAATGAAAAACCAATAGAAGTTGTTGAATAATCCCCGATAAAAATGAGTGAAACAAAAATACTTATTTTGTACTATAGTATGTATGGAAACACTTTTAGAATGGCCGAGGAGGTATCTCAAGGGGTAAAAAAGGTTAAAGGTGTAATTTCTGAGATTAAAAAGGTTCCTGAACTTATTCCTGATAGTATCATTCAATCAAATGAAACAATGAAAAAAGCACGGGAAATGCAAAAAGATATCCCAGTTGCTACACTGGATGATCTAAGAAATTGTGATGGACTTATTCTCGGGACACCGACAAGATTTGGAAATATGTGCAGCCAGATGAGGAATTTTCTCGACCAAACAGGAAAACTATGGCAGGAAGGTTCATTAATTGGTAAACCAGCAGGTGTTTTTACATCAACAGCAACATTTCATGGAGGGCAAGAGACAACCCTGATATCAATGATCCTTACACTTTTACACCATGGAATGCTGGTTGTTGGGATCCCATACAACATTACTGAACTTTCGTCGACCAATACAGGTGGGACTCCGTATGGCGCAAGTCATGTTGTTGGAGAAAATACATATCAGCAACTTTCACAGGATGAAAAGGTTTTGTGCAGAGCACTTGGAAAAAGGGTCGCAGATATTGCAGTTAAACTTAAACATACCACGGAGGCAATATGAAAAAGATGACAGAGGCAAACCTTAAAGCAGCATTTGCAGGCGAGAGTCAGGCACATATGAAGTATTTAATTTTTGCACAAAAAGCAGAAGATGAGGGAAAACCAAACATTGCCCGTTTGTTCAGGGCAATTTCATTTGCAGAACAGGCACATGCAACCAATCATCTAAAAACCATCGGAGAAGTTGGTGATACTATTGAAAATCTTGATGCTGCAATATCTGGTGAAACATACGAGGTAGAGGAAATGTATCCTGCTTTTGATGCAGTTGCAAAACTTCAGCAAGAAAAAGCAGCAGAAAAAAGTATTGGCTATGCTGTCTCTGCAGAAAAGGTTCATGCAGGACTTTATACAAAAGCAAAACAATCCATTGAATCAGGAAAAGACCTTGATATTGGAAAAATTGCAATATGCCAGGTTTGTGGATGGACAGTTGAAGGGGATGCTCCTGAAAGATGTCCTTTATGCAATGCGAAAAAAGAAAATTTCAAGATTTTCTAAGAGGAGGTGAATAATATGGGATGTTCTTGTTGCGGTGGTAGTTCAAAGGAAAAAGATAAAAAAGAATATGTCTGCGCTGTAAATCCAGAAAAGTGTCCCACAAAAATAGTAGGCACAGATGACCCTGTTCCAGAGTGTTGTGGAAAACCGATGAAGGCAAAGTAATAATTTAATAAAGGGGTGGGCTTTCCACCCCTTTTTTTTTATAAAACCAGAGATAAAAAGATAATATGAATATACCCGCCTTTACTGAGGCGAAATTTCCACTTCGTACAGGAACAAAAAATTCGTATTTTGTTGTTAGAACACCTGAAAACCTGATAGAAAGACCGATTTTACTCATAACAATCGGGGCTGACTGCAATTCCGCGTTAAACCTTCCTAACCATAATATTATTCCGGATCTTTTTCTTTCTGCAGGTCACAGGGTTGCAAGTTTTGATCTTCCAGGTCATGGAACGCTTATTGATGAGTTCGGGGAAGGTATGAACAACTGGGTTAATGCAATAAATGCAGGTATAAATGTTTTTGATGAAATAAAAAAAATCGGTATCCAGGTTATAGATACTATAATTAAAGAAAAACTTGCATGGCAGAATATGGTTATGATTTCAGGAACATCAAGGGGAGGATTTGCTGCACTGCATATTATGGCTTCTGATAAAAGGGTACAGGCAGCAGCAGTTAATGCGCCTGTGACAAATATAGGCATTGTAAGTGAATTTACGCAGATTAGCCAGCATCCTCTTATTAAAGCAGCAAACACTGAAAACCTTATATCCTGTCTTGCTAACAGGTTTATTTTTATTGCAATAGGTGAAACAGACCCGAGGGTTGATGCAAAATCCTGCTTTGAGTTTTATGCAAAACTTGATGCTGCTTCAAACCTTGTTAAACCACAATTATTTGTTTTACCTGGTGAAACTCACGGAAATACTGCATTACACAGGGCGGGTCATATTGCCGGGGGTGCATTTTTACTTTATAAAACAGCCATTCTTATCAGGCAAAAGGTTTAAGATAAGGGTCTTCCTTAAGTAGATAGTTTTTGATGTAGTCCTGAATTGATTCCTCGAGAGATAGAAATGTTTCCTTATATCCAGCACTTCTAATTTTTTTCACATCTGCCTGGGTAAAATACTGATAGGAGTTTCTTATGTTGTCCGGCATATCAATGTATTGTATGTTTTCTTTTTTCCCCAGTATACTGAATATGGTTTTTGCAATATCATTAAAACTTCTTGCGATACCTGTTCCAGCATTAAAAATTCCATTGATTGATTTATTTTTGTATATAAACATAATGATTTTTACTGCATCTTTTATATATATAAAGTCCCTTTTTTGTTCTCCATCTTTGTACTGTGGCTTGTATGACTTAAAAAGATTTGCTTTCCCTGTTTCCATTATTTCATAAAATTTTTTGTGTATGACACTTCGCATTTCACCTTTGTGATATTCATTTGGGCCAAAAACATTAAAAAATTTAATACCCGCAATCTGTTTTAACAGATTGTTTCTATATGCCCATATATCAAATAGGTGTTTTGAATAGCCATAAATATTCAATGGTTTCAATGAATAAATTTTTTCCTCATCATCTGCAAAATCAGGACCGTTTCCATATGTTGCAGCAGACGAGGCATACAAAAATCTGCAGTTGTTGTTTATTGCCCAGGTTGCGAGTTTTTTTGTGTACTGAAAATTGTTTTCCAGCAGATAGTCAACCCTGTTTTCTGTTGTATCAGCGCAGGCGCCCATATGAATAATTCCTTCGATTAAGTAGTTAATCTTATTTTCTTCAATTTTTTTGATAAAAGTATTCTTATCAATAATATCAGCAAATCTAATGTTTACAAGATTTTTCCAGGAATTATTTGTTGATGGGGAATCAACAATAATCAGATTATCTATACCGGAATTATTCATTTCCCAGACAACAGCGCTTCCAATAAACCCCATACCTCCAGTGATAACATGAAATTTAGTCATAATGTTTCCTGGTAAACCTAATTGCAGAACTTAGAACGTATTTTTTATCAAAAGAAAACGAAACCAAAAGATTTTTTGTTTTTTTTCCGAAAAGAAAGATTTCTGTTTTTCCTTTATTCCAGATTATTTCTATATCTCCAAAATAGGCCCTCTTCTGGGTAGATGGAGGAAGTGTTTTCCAGATTGCTTCTTTCAGAGAAAATCCTATGGAATAGTATATCTCCTTATTTTCAGGGAAACTTTTAATTTCACGTATTGTATAAACCCTTTGTATAAACCTTACAGGATGTTTTGATAGTACTTTTTCTATTCTTTTTCTTTCCAGGATATCAACTCCGAGTTCAGTACTTGTTTTTTTACTTACTGAAGATAATTCCTTTAGATTTTTGGTACTTACCTTTTTTGTCAGCATAAGATTTTTTGCAGATACTATTTGCTTTTAGAAATATAACCTGACATATTCCTTCACCAGCATAAACCCTGTTTGAAACAGGGGTTATATTTGCAATCATAACAGTAATCTGACCTTCCCATTCAGGCTCGAGAGGTGTTACATAAGCGATTATCCCTGATCGTGCATAACTTGATTTTCCGAAACATATTCCCAGAACATTTCTCGGAATCTTGAAGTATTCAACACTTCTACCAAGTACAAAACAAGACGGTGGTATTTCGCAAATCTTGCCCTTGAAATCAATAAAAGAATCAGGATCAGGATTTTTAGGATCAATCGGTTTCTTACCAGTAAAGATTTTGAATTCATCCGCAAGAACAAAATCATACCCATAAGATGAAATTCCTGAACTAAAAATTCCTTTTCCAACCCTTGCCTTAAAGAAAGGTTTAATCAACCCTTTTCTGGCGTTTTCTAATATCCATTTATCAGGTAAAATCATAATATTATATATTTAGTAAAGGAAAAAGTAGAGGGTTTTAAGCCCTTTTCCTGCTTCCGAGCGCCTTTTTATTAACCATCGCGGTTAACTTGACAATTATACTATTGGATATCTACAAGGATACCGCGATTAAAATAAAGAATTCGGGTAAGGTTATTTTTTCTGTATAGCCAGGAATAATAAACCTTACCATTTATAATTAGTTCATGTTCAAGATCAGGATTGCCCCAACTTTTAACAACCTCCTCCATTGTCATTCCATACATCAACCTATGTTCGCTTACTGCTTTTTCAACGGCTATCCTGTTCAATGGATAATCTGTGATAAACGCACGACCTTCTTTTTCTACCCTATAAGATGGAAGAAATGCGCAGCCGCACATCAAAAAGAAAAAAACAACAACCGGCAATAAATAAAATTTTAACATATGGTTCCTTTGTTGATCTTTATAGTTTAATTCATTTTTTCAAATTATAAAAAATTTTATTGGTGTAATATAGTCCATGCAAAAAAAGCAGCACCAAAGCCATTGTTAATATTCACAACAACAACACTTGGAGCACAACTATTAAGCATTGTTAAAAGCGGGGCAAATCCCTTAAGATTTGTACCATAACCAACAGATGTTGGTACCCCAATAACAGGTTTTCCTGTGATTCCTGCTATAACCCCTGGAAGTGCTCCTTCCATTCCAGCCACAACAATCAAGATCTTGCATCTATTTATTTTCTTTAAGTAAGGGACGACCCTATGGATACCGCTTATTCCAACATCATAAACTCTTTCAACGCCTATACCAAGAATTTCAAGAGTTATTGCTGCTTCTTCTGCAACAGGATGATCAGATGTTCCAGCGCAAATTACAGATACCTGTTTCTTTTTATTTGTTTTTGTTTCAGCTGTAAGGATTCTTGCATCCTGAAAATAAATCAAATCTGGATATTTTTTTAATACCTCATCTGCCTGTTGCCGGGAAATTCTCGTTGCAATAAAGTTTTTATAATTTTTCCGGAGTTCAGAAATTATTGTTATAAGATGATGTATATTTTTACTTTCTCCATAAATAATCTCTGGAAAACCAACACGCAGTGTCCTGTGATGGTCAATCTTAGAATGGACAAGATCTATAAAAGGAAGGAATTTTAATTCCTCAAGCACATCTTGAAGAGAGATATCTTCATTCTTATATTTTCGGAGAATTTGTTCAAGTTTCTTTTTTTCCATAGGTTCTATTCTATAATATTATGGATTACTGTCCAAATAAAATCTCTCGAACCAGCAACAGATAATTCACAACAGGGGGGATAACTTTAAGGTTAGATCTTAACCCTGTTTTCATTTACCTCTATTATCCTGCGACACTGTTGCACTCTTTCATATGCTGCAGATGTAATAAAACCTGAATCAGATCCTGATATCAGGAGTAATGCGCCCTGGTTAATCCTTTTCTTAAAATCCTCCTGGTTTGCGGTGGTTGTGCCCCATGGTTTATTATGTTTATTCGCAGCGCTTATTACTTTTTCTACTGCTTTTTGTACATCAGGATGTTTCATGTTTCCTTTGTATCCCATGGAAAACGAAAGATCTGCCTGTCCTATCCATACACCATCAACCTGAAGTTTAACAATTTCCTCTATTTCATCAACTGCTGATACTTGTTCTATCTGGCATATCAAAAGAACTTCTTCATTAGCTGTTTGTTCATATTCCTGTTTGAATGCCAGAAAATCCGTAGCCCTTAAAGGGCTATAACCACGATTTCCAGTTGGTGGATATTTAGAATATGATATTGCCTTTTTAACATCATTCACTGATTCGAGCATGGGTACCATAATCCCGCCTGCGCCTGTATCAAGAACCCATTTAATATGCGAGGCATCATTCCCTCTAACCCTGACTATTGGTGTAATGTTTGTTTCTTTCGAAGCAAGGATCATTGTTTGTATCTGGCTTTCTGTGAATGGATGGTGTTCATTGTCTATTAAAAGCCAGTCATATCCTGCGTGTGCCATTATTACTATAACCCCAGGATCACACAGGTTAACCCAGCCACCGATGGACGGTTTTTTTTGTTTCAATAGATTTACAAGTTTACTGTGAACCATATATTTTAGAATATCATAAAGTAGAGATTTTTAAAATTTTGAGATCAGAAAAACTTGTGATAACTTAATTAACTATGAGACCAAACAATGATAAAAAATGGATAGAACTTGTTATTAATCATAAAGAGATGCCTGTGCCATACAATTTTCCTTTTTCTCCTGTTTCATTGAAAATTGCGGAACAAAAATATGGATCCCCAATTTATGATGCAATTTCTCTTCCGATAAGGATGACATCTCCAAAATCAATCAAACCGCTCTATGCTGACCCGCAGATATTTGGAAAAACAGCAGTTGATGAATTCGGGGTTATCTGGTCAACAAATGCAATAGACAGAGGTGCTCCAATAGGACCAGTATTAAAAGAACCGACCCTTTCTGGATATAGAATGCCAGAGCCAGGTATGCCGTACAGGTTTGAAAATATAGAACAATGGTGTGAACAACAGAAAAGTCATTACAGGATTATCTGGATTGGAGATCTGTGGGAAAGAGCGACATTTATGAGAGGGATGCAGAACATACTTATCGATATTATCGAAAACCCTAATTTTGTTTTTGATCTTCTCCGTGGGCTTACTGATTATATACTCGGAACAATGGAAATTCTTTTTGAAAGATTTGAGTTTGAGGCAGTGGCATTAAGCGATGACTATGGAATTCAAAAATCAATGTTGATATCTCCTGAATTGTGGCGGAAGTTTATAAAAGATTTTGTTTCAGAAATATATGCCTATGGAAAGAAAAAAGGGAAGAAAATATTTCATCATTCCTGTGGAAATATAATCCCGATTATTCCAGATTTGATTGATATCGGGCTTGATATACTTCATCCAATTCAACCTGAAGCAATGGATATATATTATCTTAAAGAAGAATTCGGGATGGATCTATGTTTTTGCGGTGGAATAAGGACTCAGGACCTTCTTGTATGTGGGAGTCCTGTAGAAGTCAGAGACGAGGTAAGGCATCTTAAAGAAAATATGGGAAAGAATGGGGGATATATCCTTGAGACAGGAATTACAATTCAGGCGGATGTGCCTCCAGAAAACCTTTTTGCGATGATAGATGAGGCAATGAATTTATAGGAGATAGCATATGGATTCTTTACTAAAGGTGTGGGATTATTCAGTAGAAAGAAAACGTCTTGAAAACTTGAGGGATGCAAGGTTTCTTATCAGGAGATGCGAAACACATAAGGTTCTTGTTGATTATATCCCAGGACATATCTGGTATAACTGGGGAGAATATCCAGCAGAAAGATGTCCGATGCCTGATGAGCAGGATGAGAAAAACTTTAAATTTTACAAAGAAAAGGGAATGGGATTGATTAAATTCCACGAAGAGTGGAATGATGCCGAAGAAATTTTTGACGGCGATAAGTTTACCCCGAATAATGAAGAAGGATTCAGGAAGATGATTTCGCTTGCACACGAAAACAGATTGAAATTTATTCCTTATATTTCAAGTGGATATTATGATAGAAGAAGCAAAAATTTTAAGACAGAATGGCTTTCATATTACAAGGGAAAGGTTCTTTCTCTTGATGAGGGTTATTTTAATTATGCGCTTTGTTCCCCGAGAAGTCCTGACTGGCGGGCATTTCTTTTGAATAATATTGAAAGATTATTTGATAGATATGAGATTGATGGACTTTATGATGACGTTGGCTATGATCCCCTTGCGTTTCTCGATCCTCCAGAAGAAAAACAGGGTCATATTAATGCATTTGAAGAATCAGATTCTGTCCATGGAGCATTTGAAGATTTAATCCAGGAGATTTACACAATTGTAAAGAGATATAGAGGTATTTTTACCCTTCATGCCTGGGAGTTCTGTAATCCTGATATTTCCTTTATACCTCGTTTTAAATGCTGGGACTATCTTTATGTCGGCGAAGGCATAAGAGATATGAACCTTATGAGAAAAACAGTAAAACGCCTTCCAGAATTTGTTTTTTATATTCCTGATTGGCGCGTGGTTCCTGTTGAGGACCAGAATAAGATTTATGCTCTTACAATCCCATATCTTCAGTTTCCTGTTTTATATCATGGCCGGTCAATACGAGGCAAGATGTACAAGGGCACAAAACTACAATATAACAAGGGAAGTCTTGCAGTTAGTCATCCTGATGTAATTCAGCAACACTATCTAAAACATCCAGATGATTTTCCTGTTTATTCTCCATGGGATTCTGTTCCCGGTAATCCAAAAACAATAGAAAATTATTTTCATTATTTTGAATTTTATAAAGAAATGACAAAGCCATCGACCCATGTTTTTATGGATATAAAAGACGAGTCGATTACTTCAGGGAGAAAATGGCCCAATCTTGTTCTAACAGCATACGTAAGCAATAGATTTTATCTTGTTATTGCAAATTTTATGAACGAGAAGGACACAATAAGTTTAAGACAGTCGTGGAAAAACATCGAAACAGGAGAAATCCAGTCATCATGGGAGATTAACCCATTTGAGGTTAAAATATTGGAGAAAATCGATGCCAATTGCTGATAAAAAGACCTATCTCGCGGGTCTGGTGAATCTTCTGAGAAAGCAATGGCCCAATAACAAAACCATTAATATTATCTGTCATGGACATAGTGTTCCCGCAGGGTATTTTGCCACTCCTTACGTAGATACCTTTAATTCTTATCCTCACCTTCTTCATATAAAACTTAAAGAAAGGTTTCCCTTTGCAGTAATAAATGTTATTGTAACCGCGATTGGCGGCGAGAATTCTATACAGGGCGCAAAAAGGTTTACGGGTGATGTTTTATGCCACAAGCCAGAACTTGTTCTGATTGATTATGGACTTAATGATAGGACCACTGATGAAGGTTTTGTTTATACTGCGTGGAAGAATATGATAAACCAGGCAAAGGAAAAAGATGTGCGTATTATACTTCTTACCCCAACATGGGATTTTTCAGTGGTTGATAAAAAACAGGAAAATGGAAGATATCTCGAATATCAAGCAGAAATTATTAAAAAGATTGCTTCTGAAGAAAAAACTGGACTCGCGGATAGTTATCTTGCATTTAAAAACGCTGTAAAATCAAAAGTTCCTCTTGAATCATTGATGTCATGGAAAAACCACCCATCAAGAGAAGGGCATAATCTTGTTGTTTCAGAGATACTTTCCTGGTTTCCGTTTTAAATGTGTCTTGCAAAAGTGAAATATCGGCTTCTTTGACATAGGATTAAAAACATAGTACGCTTTTATATGCTTGTTTCTGACTTTATTAAAGCGTATTTGGATATGTCGAGGGCAGTACACCATTTTTAACGAGTATCCTGCGATGGAAAAAGAAAAAAAACTACTGCAAATTTGTAAATACTCTTCAATTATTCTGGTTGGATCCTTAATTTTATTCTATACAGGTTATTTGCAGCCGCTTACCTCTTTAAGATCTCTTATTCATTCCGCATGGTTGCTGATATTTTTATGTGGAGTGTTGCTTTATTTTGTTTTTACCATTGTTGAGCATTATTACGAAGAATTGGTTGAATATAATGAATATCTTAAAACCTTCCATGAATTCCAGATGGAGGCGTCGCCAACAATGAAGATTGAAAATCTTTCTATAAAAATACTTGATGTTCTTATTAAAATTTTCAATGGGAATAAGGCAGTGCTTATTATTAATGACCCTGAAATAAAAAGATTTTCGAAAAATGGCGAGTTCGTTATAAGTAGTGGAAAAAATACAGTTCCACAGATTAAGCGTCGTGGTACCCATTATTTCAAGACATTTTACTCTTCTCTAATAGATAACGAAACAAAGGTATGTGTGGATGATATAATAAAAAGATATTCTCTCGATGATTATTCAACAGTTGCGGTGGTACCATTTGCAAACGAAAATCATATTGTTGCAACCTCTGTTGTTGGGCTTCAGAATCCGCAGAGGGAATTTTTTGAATATATAAAAGAACCGGTTGAAATATTTTCAAAACAGGTTTCATCAATATTTGAAAGCGCGCTTCTTCATCAAGAGATCGCTCTTGCTTCGATTACTGATTCACTTACAGGTCTTTATAACAAAAGATATTTTCAACAGAGAATACGAGAAGAATTTTCAAAGGCAAAGAGAAACCATTTTCCTATTGCTGTAGTTATTTCTGATCTTGATAATTTTAAGTATTATGTTGATAGGTATGGGCATCCATTAACAGACAATTTACTTTTTCAACTTGCATCTCTTATCAAAAATCTGTTGAGAGAATCAGACATCATCTGCAGATTTGGCGGAGATGAGTTTGTTTATTTATTACCATTTTCAGATAGTTTAGATGCGTATGGGGTTGCTGAAAGAATAAAAACAAGGGTTGTTTCACATGAGTTTCTCCTCGATGAAAACAATAGTGCTTTTATTACGATAAGTTTTGGAGTAGCATCATTTCCAGAACATGGTGATACCTGGGAAGAAATAATAAAAAATGCAGACAATGCGCTTTTTCAGTCAAAGGAAAAAGGTAAAAACAGGATAACAATTTACGAGGCGGCGTAATGGTAGATAAAAATAAATTAAGGCATGCATCTGTAATCCGTAATACAAAGGAAACATCTATTAATTTGAATATTACCGTTGATGGCAGTGGAAAATCAGATATTTGTTGCCCACTGGGTTTTTGGTCTCATATGCTATCTCTTTTTTCATTTTTCGGAAGGTTTGATATTGTTCTTAAAGCAACAGGCGATGTTTATGTTGATGATCATCATCTTGTTGAAGATATGGGAATATGTTTTGGGCAGGCATTTAACAAGGCACTTGGTGATAGGAAAGGTATAACAAGATTTGGATTTATAGTCATTCCAATGGATGAAACACTTATACAGGTATCTCTTGATATTTCTGGAAGACCATTTCTCGGTTTTTCAATACCAGTAATAAGGAATAAGTCGGGATATTCAGATATTGAAAACCTACAGGAGTTTATGAGAGGTTTTGCCAATCACTCTGGGATTACTCTTCATCTGAGACTTTTTTCAGGAGAAAACACCCACCACATCTGTGAGGCAACCTTCAAAGGGCTCGGGCTTGCTTTAAGACAGGCAATTAAGGTTGAACATAAAGGTACTTCTTCAACCAAAGGTGTAATTGATTAAAATGCCTGTTGATAAAAAAACAACCCTGAAACTTTTAAGGGACTTTATACATTACATTGAATATCAAAGAAATTATTCTCCCCATACCATATATGCATATAAAGCAGATCTCAAACAGTTTTTATCTTTCGTTGATTATCATTTTGAATCAGTTGATAGAGAGATTATAAGGAAATATCTCTTTTATCTGAAAGAGAAAAATTATAATCCAAAAAGTATCAGCAGGAAGGTTGCATGTTTAAAGTCATTTTTTGGCTTTCTTGTTAGAAGGGGACATATAAAAACAAATCCAACGATTCTTATTCTATCTCCAAAGATTCCCGAAAGATTACCATCTTTTCTTACAATTCAGGAGATTGAGAAAATTCTTGAATCAGCCAATGATAATAGTGAAATGGGTTTAAGAGACAGGGCAATGATGGAACTTCTTTATTCATCAGGTATCAGGGTTGGGGAACTTGTTTCCCTGAAAATGGAAGATATCAATATCACAGATGAAACAATAAAGGTTAAGGGAAAGGGTGGTAAACAAAGGATTGTACCGATTGGTTCTTATGCTTTGAATTATCTTTTTGAGTACTTCAAGAAGAGAGGTTTGCGGCCAGGATTTGTATTTCTTAATAAAAAACATCATGGGCTGACTACTCGTTCAGTTGAAAGAATAGTAAAAAAGTATGCAAAAATTGCAGGCATCAATAAGAAAATTACACCCCATGTCTTCAGGCATAGTTTTGCAACCCATATGCTCGACCGTGGAGCAGATTTAAGAACCGTCCAGGAGATGCTCGGACACAGCGATATTGCAACAACCCAGATATACACACACATTACAGTTCAAAGATTAAAGGAGTTTTATGAAAAACATCATCCGAGATACAAAAATGTTTTTTCCGAGGATACAGAAGGCGATACTGTTTGATTTTTGTTTTGGAATTGGTATAATATTTATGAGTTAATCAGGTTTTATGCTTTTTGCATTAACAAAGGAGGATTATGGAGAGCGAAGGAGTATTTGGGCCATTAAGGCAGATGAGTGCTAGTTTCTGGCTTGGTCTTGCACGGCTTCTAGCTGCACTATTAACATTTATTATTGGGTGGCTTATTGCTAAACTGATTTATATCCTTGTGGTTAAAGGCCTGCAAAAGATAAAACTTGATAAGTTTTCTGAGGAATCAGGGCTAAAAAGTTTTCTCGATAAAGGAAAGATTGAGAAAACAGCATCAGAACTTATAGGGATTGCTGTTTACTGGATTGTGATCCTGACGGTCATCTTTCTTTCTATAAATGTTGCGGGCCTGAGTTTACCTCCTTCTGTGATAGACGCAATAATCGGTTTTATCCCGAGGTTTATAATTGGTTTAATTATCTTTGTGCTATCTTTGTTCATAGGAAAACTATTTAGAGGCATTGTTTTAACTGCTGCTTCAAATGCAGGGATAAAAGAAGCAGAGTTTCTCGCAAGAATCACACAGATTGCGATTGTTGTTTTTGGTGTTGTTATCGCAATCCAAGAATTCAATATTGCTGCTGAATTTATAGCAAGTGTATTTATAATCTTGCTTGCTTCTCTATGTTTTGGGGCAGCGCTTACATTTGCACTGGGTGCTAAGGATATCGCAAAGCAGTGGATTGAAAGTATGTTTCAAAAAAAATAATTTGCATGCTACAAAACAAAAGGTGTGGGGGTAGGTACCTGAACTTTGTGCCATGGGCAGCAATTTTACTTATGGCTTTTATGACTGGTTGTGCCACAATAATGCAGGATATCCCTCCATCTCATCCTGATTTTTTTGCCTGCAATTACTGGGTTGATAGAAATCAAGATAATAAGATTGATGATGATGAATGGGATGG
Organism: candidate division TA06 bacterium ADurb.Bin131; assembly: GCA_002070645.1. Lineage (GTDB taxonomy): Bacteria > Ratteibacteria > UBA8468 > B48-G9 > DTJG01 > DTJG01. The sequence goes on along the minus strand of MWDQ01000024.1, from coordinate 16,962 downwards.
TATCAAGAATGATTTTAGATCTACCGAGCATATATGTTTTGTTGGTTATTTCAGGCATAAAGAAGGCACAAATTTGACTTTCAGGTTGTTTGCGCCTGATGGTTCCCTGTGTAGAGAAAAAAACCTCAAGCAAAAAGCAAAGGTATCAGTGTGGTGCCAGGAATATGAGGCAAAAGAACTTGTGAATTATGGTGGGACAGGTGTATGGTCAGTTAAGTGGTTTGTTGAAGGACAACTTGTAAATATTACAGTCATCAGGATTCTTCCACATTAAAAATCTTTGTCAGCACCACTGGACACGATTGGTATTTTAGCAGAAAATAAAGAAATAAATTATCGATACCCTTTTTTATTATCCTCAGTCAATACAATCTTAAATTATTGATTTATCTGCTCGAGAGATACCTTTCCTGTTGAAGGATTATATTTATACTGATAACCTTTTGGAGGTTCAGGAATTTGTTTTACATAGTTTTTTTCAATCAGTTCTTGAAGGGATGCTGGATATCTTCCTTCCTGAGCATAGAATGAATCAACAAGTTGCTTGACAGGCATGACAGCGTCCATACCTTTGGCTGTTTTCATTGTTTTGGACATTACTCTACCATATTGCTCAATTGGATTTCCAGTGGATTGATTCTGATTTTCCTGTTGCGTTTTTTTTGTACACGAAACAGCCAGAATAGCAACAAAGACAGCAAAAAACAACCACATTTTTTTCATATAATTCCTCCGTTGTTATATTCACATAACCCTGGTTATGCCAGAGAATCGAGTAAAATAAACGGCATTCTTATTTTAATTTTTTTTCTTACTACTTTCAACTAAATTATGTTTTTTCTTTTTGCCTGATACTTTTCAACAAAAAACGTTGAATATATACTTACCATCGGTTGACTTTATTCTGTGTTTTGATATTATATTCCTGTATCTTTATCACCAGTGCGTGCAAACACATTTTATTTATCCTAAAACAGAAATTAAAATATTTCAATAGAATAATCAATCCATATGGAGTATAAGATGGATAATTTCAGAAGATTCTTCAGGCCTGGCATTGTGCATTTTATGGCTTTTCCCGAAATAAGCAAGGACGAAAACAAGATTATTGACACCTTAAAAAAGATTGCGGTTGACGAGTATTTTGATGCTGTTGAAATAACATACATCAAAGATTCTACAATAAGGAAACAGGCAAGAGATTTATTGACCTGTGCACATATGAATGTTGTTTATGGTGTTCAGCCAGTTCTTCTTTCAAAGTCACTTAACATAAATGATGTGGATTTAAAAAAAAGAGAGGAGGCAATTTCTCTGATAAAAGAGAATATCGACCAGGCGTATGAACTTGGAGCAGAGGGGTTTTCATTCCTGAGCGGAAGATATAAGGAACACGAAAAACAATATGCTTTTAATCTTCTTGTTGATTCAACAGAGCGTCTATGTGCCTATGCAGCAGAAAAGGGGTCAATGAAGGTAGAACTTGAGGTTTTTGATTACAGTATTGATAAGAAAAGTTTAATTGGTCCAGCAGACCTTGCAAAAAAATTTGCTGAAAAAATCAGAAAGAAATATGAAAATTTTGGATTACTTGTTGACTTAAGTCATATACCTCTTCTGGGTGAAACACCTGCACAATCAATTATTCCAGTAAAGGATTTTATTTCCCATATTCACATAGGGAATTGTGTTTGCGATAAGAATTCACAACTATACGGTGATTTTCATCCGAGGTTTGGTTTTCAAGGTGGACAAAATGATGTTGTCCAACTCGCAGAATTTCTTCAGGTTTTTGTTGATATTGGATTCTTCGAAAAAAAGAACAGACCCATTGTAAGTTTTGAGGTTAAACCAGCAAACAATGAAGACCCTGAGATTGTAATTTCAAATTCAAAGAGAGTACTTAACGATGCATGGCTTCTTGTTGAACAGGTTTAAAGAGGAAATCAGATGGAAAAAAAACACTCTGTATTTATTACAAGGGTAGTGCCCGGCGCTATTGACCTGCTAGAAAGATACTGTGATATCGAGGTTAACACAGAAGATAGGGTTCTTTCAAAAGAAGAACTTATTGAAAGAGTAAAAGGAAAAAATGCTGTTTTGTGCCTTCTTACAGACAGTATTGATGATGATGTTTTTGAAGCAGCGGGTCCTCAATGTAAAATTTTTGCAAACTATGCAGTTGGTTATAACAACATTGATGTGGTATCAGCAACGAAGAGAAAAATTATTATAACAAATACGCCTGGGGTTCTTAATGATGCCACAGCAGACCTTGCCTGGGCACTTCTTTTTTCTGTTGCAAGAAGAATTGTGGAGGCAGACAGATTTACACGTCAAGGAAGGTTTAAGGGCTGGGCGCCAGAACTTTTTCTTGGTCTTGATATTACAGGAAGAACACTCGGAATAATCGGCGCAGGAAGAATAGGAACTAATTTCGGGAAAAAAGCAGCAGGTTTTTCAATGAAAATTCTTTATTACGATATAAAAAGAAACATTGAATTTGAAAAGGAATGCTGTGCGCAATACGTTGAATTTGATGAACTTTTGAAATACTCTGATTTTATTTCTATTCACATCCCTCTTTTGCCAGAGACACGACATCTTATAGGGTTAAGGGAATTTTCCCTTATGAAGAAAACAGCGGTTTTAATCAATACCTCAAGAGGTCCTATTGTTGATGAAAAATCCCTGGTTAAGGCACTTAGAGATAAGATGATATGGGGCGCGGGTCTTGATGTGTACGAAAATGAGCCTGATATTGAGCAAGGGCTTAAAGAACTGGATAATGTGGTGATTCTTCCTCACATTGCCAGTGCAACAACTGATACCAGAACAAAGATGGGAATAATGGCAGCAGAAAATATTCTTGCATTCTTTAGAGGAGAAATACCACCAAACATTGTAAATCCTGAGGTATTTTCGAATAAAAAATAAAATTCACAGGGATATATGAAACTTATAAACCAGGGATACATTTTAGACGTTGAAAAACTTAACAATCAGAAAAATGTGTGTATGTGCACAAGTATTTTCAGACATTCAACAAAGAGGTTATTTTCGAGTTTCAGAAATGGGACAACAAAAGAATCTCCGGATGGTAATGGTATTATTGCTGAATCAGAAAATGGTACAGAGTGGAGGATTCTTTTTTCTGGATTTCAAACAGTATTTGATGGAATACAGGGAGAAATAAAAGCAGTTGAACTATCTGAAAAACTAGATGGTAATCTTTTTGCTTTCCTGTCATGGTTTGACAGAACAAAAGGGTCAAAACTATATAACCCATCAAGTGATACAATACTACCAGCAAGGATAATTCTTGTTGATTCATATGATATGGGAAAGACATGGGAAAATTATAGGACTATTGATATTGGAGACCTGCAAGGGCCAGCACTAACAGGACCAGTGGTAAAAGTTCCAGATGGTTATTTGGTATTTTTTGAAAAATATGGGCCAGAACAGCCATCTGGTCCTTCTTTACACGCTGCCTGCGCTCTTTTCAGTAAAGATGGAATAATCTTTGATAGGATTATTACTGTTGCCAGACATCCTGAAAACAAGATTTTTTACTGGGATCAGAGAAATGCTTATGATGTTGATTCAGGAAAGATTATATCAATGTTCTGGACATATGACAGAGAAAACGAAAAGGATATAGATATTCATATTGCTTATGGAAATCCTGATACACTTACCTGGACAGTTCCACAGTCAACAGGAATACAGGGTCAGATTGCAATGCCTATTCCACTGACTGAAGGACGCCTTTTATGTTTTTATGTTCACAGGCATCATCCTGGTTCTATGCGGCTGGTGATGTCTTATGATAAGGGTAAAACCTGGGATATTGCAAATGAGATGGTTATTTATGAGAATCAGGAAATAAAAGAAAAAGGGGTATCAGGAGAAAGTTCCTATGCTGAATACTGGGAAGATATGGGAACATGGAGTTTTGGACATCCCTGTGGGATTATGCTTGATGAAAATCTTGGACTTCTTGTTTATTATGCAGGAAGAGACGTGAAAAAATTAAGTGCCAGATACGCAATTGTTTCTATATAAACTCAGTCCGGGTCAAAAATCTTGCCAGGATTTAGAATGTAAAGTGGATCAAATGCCTGTTTGATTTTTTTCATAATTTCAATGGAGGTTTTACCAAGGCACATCTCAAGATATTGTTTTTTTATCAGTCCAATTCCATGCTCTCCAGAAATTTTCCCGCCCTTTTGTATCCCATCAAAGATTATCTCGTTCCTTATTTCCATAAAAATATTTTTCCAGTCGGTAATCTTATCTCCCCCAGGAGTAATCTTCATTATATGAGTATGAAGATTGCCATCTCCTGCATGTCCATAGGTAGGTAACCAAACATTATACTTTGCAGAAATATTGTCAACAGACGAAATGTGCGTTGCCATCTGATCTGGAGGTAGCGAAACATCAAGAATCTCGATTGTCTCAAATTTTAATGCTTCATATACCATGCTTCTTACATAAAGGATATCATCTTGTTTTTGCTGAGAATCTGCAATAAAAACATCAATCGCACCCTGATTGAGACATATGTCAGCGATTATTTCGCAGTGTTTTTCGATTTCTTCTTTATTACCTTCAAGGATAATTAACAAAAATATATCTCCTTGCATTGATGGCCAGTGTTTTCCTGTATATTTTTGTGCTATTTCAATAACCTTTTTATCAATAAATTCAATTGCAAGAGGTCTGACTGATGACTTTAATATTGAAGGGACCCCTGTAAGACATGTTTTGATATCTTTGTATGGAATAATCAGGGTAATCATATCTTCTGGTTCTGGTAAAACACTCAACACTGCCTTTGTTATGATACCAAGAGTTCCTTCAGAACCAATAAGAAGATGGAGTAAACTATAACCTGTACTGTCCTTGATAACTTTTCCGCCAGAAGTAATTATACTTCCATCTGCAAGAACTGCCTCGACATATCTTGTGAAGTTTCTTATTGTTCCATATTTTATTGCTCTTGTTCCTCCTGCATTTGTACTTATGACACCACCTATCGTTGCACTTTCTTCTCCAGGATGCGGCGGAAAAAACAATTTTTTTCTTTTTATTGAAGAATAGAAATCTCGCAGCGTAGATCCTGATTGAAGTGTAACCATAAGGTTTGCTTCATCAATCTCAATAATCCTATTCATCCTTTCAGTACTAATCACAATTCCACCAAATGAAGGTACGCATCCTCCCACAAGTCCTGTTGCCCCACCTCTTGCTACAACAGGAAATTTTTCTCTACTTGCAATCTTCATAACATCTGATACTTCTTCAGTGGTTGAAGGTTTTACAACAATTTCAGGATTGTGTTTTATTTCATCAAGTGCAAATTCATCGTGGTTATAATTAAAAAACCCCTCGCTTTCAGTGATGATATTTTTCTTTCCTACTATTTTTTCTATTTCGTCTATTGCATTTCTGTTCAGAATGTTATATGTTTTCATTTTTCCCTATAAATATTTTGAGGTTATCCTTTTCCCATTTTTTTGCTTTTTTAAGAAGCGGGTATATCTTTTCTTTTGATTTGAATCTTTTTGAATGTCCCATTGACATTGCTGAAACACCCGAAAAATACATACAGGCATGAAGCATTTCATGGAAAACAATATATTCAACAAAAAAATAAGGAATATTATGGTTATCAAGTGCTCTATTTATTCGTATTATGTTTTTTTGCGGGTCGTAATTACCAAATACAATAGACCTTTTTCTTGAATTATGTCGATTCCTGCCGAATGTTATACGGCTGGATATCAAACCATTGAAATACTGTTTATTAAGTTTTTCAAAAATATCATTGAGGTTATAAACATTTCCAAAGGGGTTGAGTTTTATTTTTATATCCTGGTTTTTTTCAGATAGGGTTGTCCTTACATATTTGATTATTCTGGACTTACTTGATTTTTTGTTATTTCCGCTTATGAAGTTTGCTATATCTTCGATTACTTCATTTGGAGCATTAATAAAAATAGGATTAACCTCAAGTGTTTTACTTTCTTTCCCGCTACATTTAATCTTGAGAATCTGTTTTTTATTATTTGTTAATTCAATAGTTATTGTCAAACCTGTTTTAGTTTCAAGAATATTCTTCAATGTTTCTATAGAATTCACGTTTTAACCCTGAAAGGATTTGAAAGGATAGCATAGATTGGTTCAGGGTATCCAATGTTAAAAATTGCCTGTGCCTTTACAACATCAAGCCCACCGTCTTTTGCTATGTAGTTTTCCTCAATATGTCCGGCTATGCATTGTACTATAACAAAAGAATGATAGTTTATCTCTGTTTCTTTTACAAATATACACTCAAGATTTGCAACACTTTCTTTGATTATAGGAGGCGAAACCTTTTTTGATGGTTCGCAATTGAGACATGCCTTTTTTATTTCACTTTCATTTTCAGGCAAATCCTGTCCGCATATTTCTGCAGCACTGGCAATTGGCTTTGTAACAACATTTATTGTTAATTCACCTGTTCTTTTTATGTTCTTGTAGGTATGGGATGGTTTTCCAATGGCAATGCCAATCTCTGAACCAGAAACATTTGTGTATGAGCCAAATGTTCCTGCATTAACTGTTTCATCAGGGTGCAGGGTCACAACTATTATAACTGGCCTTGCCCTTACAAGGTTTGTAAGGCCTCTTTCAATATATTTTTTTGCCATATAGAACCTCCTTACAGGATTATTTTTTGCTTATTTCCTTCATCCTTTTCATAAAATGTTTGAAATTTGAAAAAGAAATATCAGGCGGAGCACTATGATCCATTCCACATATATAACCGCCTTCTTCAACAAGTCCTGTTAATCTTTTTGCTTCTTCGTCTATTGCCTGGATGCTTTTTGCAATTATTCTTTTATCAAAACCACCCCACATTCTCAGGGACTTCCCATATTTTTTTCTGAGAGATACAACATCCATTCCGGCTTGTACCTCAAAAGGATAAATGATGTCAATTCCTCCATCAATCCATATCGGAATCAGTGAATCAACATTTCCATCACTGTCGAGAGCAACAAAAGAAACCTTTTTCCCATAGTTTTTCAAAAATTCAACGAGTTTTTTATATCTCGGAAGCATATATTTTTTGACCATATCTGGCGAAATAAGCGGGCCTGAATGATATGCCATATCCTCCCATAGTATAAATATATCAACATGAACAACATCAAGAACCTGCTTCATTGTTGTTATTATATGATGTAGAAAGCCCTCCATCATTTCCTCAACAAACACTGGTTCATCATAAAATAATGTGCAAAGTTTTTCAATACCAACAAGATTTCTTAAAGGCCCAAAAAAACCAGTCCATCTATCTGCAGTAATAAAAAAAGGGCAATTGCTTTTTTCTGCATCAATAAGTTTTTCTTTCCAGTTGTTTCCAATTCTCAATGCAATGTCTGACTTCATCCTTTGCTCCCAGAACTGTCTGAATTCCTGTTTTGTTTCAACAGGGAATTTTATAAACTGTGGCATAGAACTTTTTTTTCTTTCTTTGAATTCCTTCATAAGTACGCCATCCTCATTTAAGAAAATTCTGTATCTGTCAGTTTCTGATATTATCTTTCTCTCAAATTGGGGAAATGGGTCGAATATATGTTGAATCTGAACAAGTTTATCAGTACCAAAATCATCCCTGCCGTCATATCCCTGTTTTTTCCATATTTCGAGGGTTTCTTGCCATGGTCCAAATAGATCCCAGTATGGATGACGATCTCTTCCCTGATAATTCATTGATGCATAAAAGCATTCCCTATCAGTCATTGTTTTTCCTTTTTATTTTTTTCCAACAGGCATAATGTACACTACCTGTTCATTTATTTTTAATAGTTCTTTTAATTGGTTTTCATCAAAAGCACCTATTGCCACTGTCCCAAGACCCAGAGATTCTGCCTGCAGATAAATATTTTGTCCTGCATGACCTGCTTCAATATAAACATATTGGGTTGCCCTTTCTCTGTATCTTTTTTCTGTCCTGGAAAAATTAGCAGCAATAATTATTATTACTGGTGCTTTTTTTACGCTTTGTTGACCGAGGCAGGCAGCACAAAGTTTGTCTCTTATATCGCCCTTTAAGACACTATCAAGTTCGTGGGAAGAAGGAATATAGTGATAAAGACCTGGCTCAATCCTTTCAACCCTTCCCACAGCAACATATATCTCAAGTGGATAGGTTGCACCAGCAGATGGTGCTGTTCTTCCTCCCCATTTCGCGGTAATACCCTGTGCTGCCCAGAGAATCTGGCTGAGTTCTTTTATACTCAGTGGAATATTTTGATAGTTTCTCACACTTCTTCTTTTTGCGAGTGATTCTTCAACAGAAATCTTTCCTTTTGTTTCAGGAGATGGCAGTTGAATTGAAGTTTTATTTTCTGCTGCTGATATAGATATAACAGTTGCTATAAGAATTAGCAATATCCTTTTAATGAAATCCATTTAAGCCCTCACTTTTGTTTTTATACTTTTTCTTTTTCAGTTAAAGCATTTGATTTTGTATATGCAATATCTCTTATTATCTCATTTGCAAAAATATGAGCAAGCCGAACTGGTTCTGGTATTCTGTATTCACTACAACATTGCAAAACAATCTCTATAGCTTCAATGAGAGTAATTTTATGACCGACTGAAACCACAACCGGCCTTGTACCTGTTTTTGTTCTTACTACTGCACCTATGATATTGTCTTCATCATAAAGAAATGTATAACTGGATTTTTCTATTCCTGGCAAAGAAAAATTTCCTGTAAGCACTGATTTTGCGCAGCCAATACTTGGTTTTTTAATTAATACTCCTATATGTGAGGCAAGACCAATTCTTCTCGGATGTGCGATTCCCTGTCCATCAAAAATAAAAACATCAACAGAATATTTCAATTTTTTTATTGCTTTAAGTAATACAGGGGCCTCTCTAAATGCAAGGAATCCACTGATATAAGGAAAAACAATTTCAGAAACAGAAAATGTTTTTTCCACAACCTTAAGTTCAGGAATACTTACAGCAACAATCCCGGCAACTGCAATATTTCCATTATATGCAACATCTCCACCAGCAATGATTCTTATTTTCTTTTCAATATGCTCAATTCTGACTCTATTTCTTAATTCTTCCTGGTATTTTATTGCTTTTTTAATCTGCATGATTGATTTCCATTAAGAATTTTATTACAAATTTGAGAAAAATCAAAGGTTAATAAATAGTAATCACTCTACAATATCTCCTTTTATTCCATATTCTATCTTTCATTTTTCTCCTAACCCAAGTTCCGCGGTTTTTAGTAAGTGAAGGTAAGATTTAGATATAGAGATTCTCATAGGTTGTTGAAGATGAAGGAGTTATGATGATTCTGGGATAAGGATTATTAAAATATATCAGGAAGACATGGTCTATAAAGAATGGGATGAGGTAGTATCTGTAAGGACGAGCAAGATAGAGATGGAGGAAGTAAAGGAAGTGAGGTGTGTATATGTAGGGTATGAAATGTGGCAGCGATTAGGGATAGGGAAGATCTTAAAGGGATGTGGATTTAATCGAAATAGGGAGATACTTATTTGTGGGATGGTGCTTAATCGGTTAATTGCTTCTGGGTCAGAGAGGGCGATGGCTGATTGGTTTCTGAGAGTTGCGATAGAAGACATACTTAAGATGTTGTGTAAGGGGATTGCGGAAGATCGGTTATATCGTATGTTAGACAGATTACATCCAAACAGAGAAAAGATAGAAGGGTTATTGACGAAACAGGAGCGATGTCTTTTTAACTTAAACAAGACAGTTTTGTTTTATAATCTGACTTCTACATATTTTGAAGGGAATGCGAAGTGTAATGAAAAGGCACAGAAGGGATATTCTCGTGATGGGAGGTCTGATTGCAAGCAGGTAGTAGTGGGGCTTGTGATAGGAGAAGAAGGATTTCCTATAGCCCATGGAATATTCAAGAGGAACCAGAGTGATGTGAAATCATTTTCATATATGCTGGATATTCTGGACAAGCGGGTAAAGTTAGAGGAGAATCAGACAAGTGATGCACGTTGTCAGAAAGACAGGGCTATTAGGGAGCGTTTTGAAGGGATGTTGTTAAAAGAAGTAGAGAAGTTGAGGAAGCGAATAAGGGGTGGAAGGATAAAGGGAGAGGGAGAGATTCAGCAAGCGATTGGGAGGTTGAAGGAGCGTTACAGTCGAGTTGCGAGGCATTACAGGTTGGAATATTTGTCGGATAGCAAAACCATTGTTTGTAGTTTAGTGGGGGATAAAAAGAAGCGAGCCGAAGATATTGATGGTTGTTATATTCTTAAGACCGACCGAAGTGATATGGATGCTGAAGAAATATGGAGAACATATATGATGCCGACCAGGGCAGAATCTGGTTTTCGTGCGATGAAAAGTCCATTGGCAGAGAGGCCGATATTCCACCAATTGCAACACAGAGTGGAGACACATATTTTTCTTTGTATTCTGGCGTATCATTTACTGGTGGCAATAGAAAAAACATTAAGGGATCATGGTTAGTATATTCGCTGGGAAACAGTAAGAGAAAAACTGAGGACCCATCAGATAGGGACAGTGGTATTACCTACAGATAAAGGCATAACACTGAAGATTCGTAAAGCCACACGTCTTGAACCAGAACATATCAAAATTTACTCGTTATTGAATATACCAAAAGAAATTATAAAACCCAAAAAACAATGGACACTAACAATAGAAAAATAGTGTAGAATTTTTTGAAGAATCTCAATGTTTACGCACCTTTAAGCATGAAAAGTGCGGAACTTGGGTTAATGGTCCGCAGGTTAAACGAAGATGCACGTGAGTTATGAAAGAAAGGTACGGATAAAGGTTATCACAAATGGTAAAGAAAAACCACGGCGCCCATTATTAACTGGTATTGAGACCAAAATATTGCAATAATATTTTAATAGTTCTACTTTTTAGGACTACCCAGTGTTTTTCCAATGAAAAATAGTTTTGCTCTTTCTTTATCAAGAGTTACAGTAAAAACAGGTTCTAAAGGAGTTAATTCCCCAACCTGTTTGAAGGTCGATAAATCTATTACCTTTACATCCTCTTTTACATTGTACTTTATCTTGGCCTCCTTGGGCTGGAAAGAATATTCAGAGATCAAAATCACTGCGCCTTTACCGGACTCTACTCCTTTAACGAAAGTATTTCCGTTAATGTCAGTTAGTTTTACTTCTGAAATTGGTGTTCCTTCAAAGATGATATCTTCAACCGGCAACAATATTTCTATAGATTCTGCAATATATTTCATATCCAATGCATCTATTGGACAACAACCCCAAAAGCCGAATCCTTTTGCACCACTTGCTACAGTTTCTAAAATTTGCCACTTTATCATTTCCGCAGAAATGTCAGAGTCATAAGCACAAAACGGGAAGCCTGCACTCAAAATTGGAACAATTTTTACTTTTTCACCGACGTTGGCATGCAAAGAACTGATATCTTTCCAAGGCAGTAGCATATCATAGTCACCAAAATTAGCATAGATGTCAATATAAATCATGGGTGCGATATACTCAAAATATCGACCTAATTTCACAGGATCCTCCATGGTTTTTATGTAAATAGGCGATTGGCGATAATCCTTATATCCGTAGAACGAAGGTATATCTTTGTGATATGTTGAATAAACTTCCATCAAAAATGGTTGATTGATATTAGTTGTTTTTATGTGTTTCTCAATCTCCTCACGATATTCAGCGAAGATACCGGCGTAGAGGCTACTTTTATAATCTAACCAAGAGGTGTGAAGATCAGGGTAAATATCTGATTTTTTTTCAAACACCATTGGATCAATATAGGATATTTTAGGATAATTCTTCTTTAAAAATTCCTTAAACCCGTTTTTGCAACGAGAACAGAAACATATTTTCTCAGCATCTCTGTATATTTCTGGATCAAATACATGCAACATAATTTTCTTATCGATCAAAAATTTTCCATGTTCAACCAATTCTTTAAAATGTGATCCTCGATAAGAAGGACAAAGAATTTGAGTTTTTTCTCCTGTGATTAATACTGCCTGTGCATCTGGGTCATTTTTCTGTGCCTCGGGCCACCACCATTCACCGGGCCAGGCGGCCAAGGTAATGTTTTTGTCTTTTGTTTTTGTCAAAATGGTTTCCAAGAGACTCATTCCCCAGAGAGAACCGTTTCTGGTGTATGGCCAGAAGTCAAGGGTATTAAAACCTAAACTACAGAAATCATTATAGTCGGGCCACTCAGCCGCCAAATCAGAAGGAATAGACAGATAGATAAAAAGTTTCTTAGGAGGTCTTATTTTTTTAATATTGATGGTTTCTATGGGAAGCTCTTGCTCTTTCTGCCTTCCTTTGTCCCATTCTGCCCAATAATAGCCCTTGAACTTTTCTCCAGGATTTAAAGTAGTGGACCAGAAAAGTCTTATCCAACCAGCAGGATCTCCCACCAGGATTTTATACCTATTATAGGACCTACCTTGTCTCTCAGTTTTTTCCACATTTAAGAAACTAATATTCCTCATTCCTGAAAGAAGTTTAATTTCCTCCGGGATTTCTAAAAAAAGATATGGTTTATGCTCAGGGTTAATACATTTAAATGAAATCATCGTGGGCATATCTGAACTGACATAGGCAATATGTTGTATGTTATCAGTAAATAGAAATCCGGAACGACCCGGCGGCAAAGTAGGAGTAGTAGTAATCAAGGGTTTTATAAAAGATTGTGGACCCTTTGTAATTTTTAAAGAACCCCCTTCTTTTTCAATGGAAGCAAGTGCATGGTACACCTCTTTCAAATCAGGCAGGTCATTGTTTACTTCACCTATTTTTGTATCAATAGGAGAAAGGAAGTAAGTAGTTTGCCAATTTTTATTGTGGTCGAAATCTATAGGGTTATAAACCCATTCAAAAGTGGCATCATTTCCTGCTAACCAGTAATAATAATAACTTATCTTTTCCTTTTCTAATATTGCTATTATTCCTTCTCCTTCTTTATCAATTACTCCAAACCAAGAATTACCAGGTTCGAAGATGTACACATCACCGCCTTTCTTGCTTATTCCTATTTTCCCCTCTTTTTGAAAAAAGTAACCCTTAAGATTTGTGATGCCAAAGGGCAAAAAATTATGAACCCAGAGTGAAATTGGTTCTCTTTTTATACTGGATTTAATAGAATAATCTATTCTTAAAAACCTCTTGTCCTTAGGCAAGGTATAGGTTTTTTCTATTTGCAAATCTTTTAATTTTCCTGAAGAAGCAGAAAACCTTGCTTTAACTATTATTTGATTGTCAGTTTCTTTCTTTTCAAGAGAATAGTTTTCTTTGATGATTTCCCCGTTATACTCTTTAATTCTGTCTTTACAAAAACCATCCCATTGGGAGTTTCCTATCCTGACTAACTCTTTTCCCTTCGTTTTATCGTAAAAGGATGAAATTTTCCCACCCTGTTCAGTTACCATTATTTTTAAGAAGGGATTTTCTAAGATAACTTCTGCTGTTCCATTTTCTCCCAACAAAGATATAAAGCTAAACATAAGAGAAAGCACTAACAATTTCAATATTTTCATTTTATTCTTCATCTACCATCTTGAATTCTATATCATCAAACCAGATCGTGCCTTTTGTATGGATTAAGCAAATATCAGCCCAAGTTGATCCAATAGGAACAGTGGAGTAATTGGTAAACTCCTTCCAATCTTTGCTGCCCTGCATCTTTAATAACGAAACATATGGTCTGGGTTTAGCTGCTACCGGGCCATAATCACAGGTAACCGCAGCATCTCCCTCTAAATTCTCTGTTTTTACCCAGAATTTGAGCAAGTAAGTTTTTCCAGGTTGTAAACCAGTAATTCTTTGAACGACAAAATATCTTCCAGGTACCTCTGCTTGAATTTTTAACGAAGATTTACCCGTATGGGATACCTCTTTATCTATGCACCAACTTGCGTTCGAATCTTTAATCCAGGTACTCCAGTTATCTGGAAAACCATCATGATTATCATCTATCTCAAAACCGGAATTTTTAATCAGATTTCCGTAAGAAGATATTTCCCCTGTCTTATTTTTTGTATCCTCAATTTCTGAAACTTGTTTTTTCTCTGTGCCCTCATATATTGTTAACTCATCAATCCAAATAGTGCCAGATGCTTTTGAAAGAAAACCGAACTGGCACATAAATGTTTCTGGTGGGGTGGTAAATTCAACAGAAAATTTTTCCCATTCTTTGTTTGATACAGAAGAAATGGGAATATATTTATACCCTGCACTACCATTACCGCCGCCCTTTTTGTTAAAATTCAGATTGAGACCAATTTCACCTGTAACTTCCTTGGTTCTATACCAGAAGTTAACCTGATAGTTCGTGTTTTCCTTAACTTGAATATAAGTATAAACAACAATATCTTTGTCCGAAATCTTGAGAGAACTCTGTCCTTCTCTGAAAACATTTTTATCTATCTCAAATTCTTTCCCTTTTGGCCAACAATTCCAGCCCTTGAGTTCTTCAAACCCAGTATGGAATACTACTTTTTGAGTGGGGGTTTCTCCCAGTCCTTCTCTTGCCAGGAAAAACAAAAAGAATGTTCCTATACAACTAAATAAAATAATTAACTTTCTACTTATTATGCTCCTTTTAGTCATTTTTTTTCCTCCTTTTTATGGTATCCAAGGGGCCCACATTTCTTTGTCTTCTAAATAACTTTTTATGTAATTTAACCACTCAACATGTCCATCTAAAAATAGAAAATTATTCCCTCCTCCGTGATAGTAGGGCAAACCTGAAGGATAGGGACCGGTGTAGGAATGAAGCGTAGCCTGAGAATATCCGGCCAAAATATAATTGTAATCAGTTTCGCCAAGTAGAACAAATTTCGAAGGCTTTTTTATTTCAGAGAGTTTATGAAACCGACGAGAAGGAGGATCAGGGTTATAGTTTATTCCAAGATAATAGTTCATTCCATAACTTATCCCCCCTCTTGGAGCATTGGAGAATTTCGCAAGCATCTTCTTGTCAGAGGGACAGAGTAAAACTGTTGGCCGTTTTTGATATTCCTCCCACCCTGTTCCAGTAATTCTGCTGATATATGGTCCAATTTGTAAATGCCAATAAAGATTTCCATCCCAAGTCATAGGAAAATACTCATTCCAATCCTGAAAATAAAACATAAAAGCCGTACCAAGTTGTTTTAAGTTATTCATACACACCACCTGCCTTGCTTTTTCCCTTGCTTTGCTTAATGTAGGTAATAGCATTGCTGCAAGAATTGCTATGATTGCTATCACAACTAATAACTCTATTAATGTGAAGGCAGAGGATTTACCAATTATTTTTTTTATTTTCATTGTTTTATCCCCTTTTGTGTTCCTATCACTCCCTTTCAGGATTATCCCAGAAAGTAAAAAGAGCGATATGATTCATCTCTATATAAACAGGTCTGGAATTCCCTTCCACAGGATATATCCACCCTGCTATTTCTCCTGAATTTCTATTATTCATTTTCTTGTTTTCTCAAATGTTTGCTATCACCGCTTGATTCGCGCACGATAAGTCTTGGCTTAAAGAAAGTTGCCTGCCCTTCATCAGGAACGTGTATTTTGCCTTCAATACTATCGAGCAAGAGACGGATACTCGACCGTCCCATTCCTGTGGTGTTTTGCTGGACTGTAGTCAGTGGTGGACAGGTATATTCTGTCAGGCTAAGGGTATTGTCAAAACCTGTGAGCACAAGATCATCGGGTATTTTTAACCCTGCTTCTTGAAACGCTCTCATGGCTCCGAGGGCAAAAACATCACCAAAGACCGCAACTGCTGTGGGTCGTGGTTTTAACTTGAGCATTTCAATTCCTCCCTTATATCCGGCACGAGAGAGATGAAAAGGATTGGTATTATCTACTTGCACAACCAATCTATTATCCATCTCCATTCCCTTTTCGTGAAAAGCCCGGGTTGCGCCACTTAATCTTTGTTTATATACATTTCCTCGCTGCCCTGAGAGAAATCCGATTCTCCTATGTCCTAATCTAAGCAGATATTCTGTAACCAAAAAACCACCCTGTTCATTGTCCGAAAGAACAGATATAACTGGTAATCCTTGAATATGTCGGTCAATAAGCGCTACTTTCAAACCATCCTTGAGCAGGGTACCTACGACGGTATCAGTTACTATATCCTCCAGTTCTATGATGATTAAGCCATCAACACTTCCTTTGAAAAACACCTGTCTTAAGACCTCAGGCTGATTTATTTTTTCTTCAAGTACAGACAGCACCAGGCGGTAGTTGCGTGAACTTGCCTCAACAATCATATGATGAAGTATAGTTGCTGTATGAACGTCGACCATATACCTAAGATACACACCTATTGTATGGCTTTTTTGAGTTCTTAGAGATTGGGCAAGAACATTAGGTCTGTAATTAAGTTCCTCTGCAATGCGAAGTACGCGTTTACGTGTTTTCTCACTAATCCGTATGCTACCAACCTTGTTATTCAATACACAGGATACTGTGCCTATGGACACATGTGCCTTCACCGCGATATCTTTAATAGTTGGGAACAAACCACCATTTTTTGATAAACCGTTTTTCGTATAAGGTTTTATCATAGAAGCACTATAACATATAATTAAAAATTTTGTCAAGAGGATGTTATTGCCAAATAATTTTGCGAAATAGTAAACAAGGTTGACAAAAGAATGCATAAATGGAAAATATCACTGAAATTTTAACAAAAAAGGGGGATGCATGAAAAAATTCTTTTATGTATTTTTGGCCATGGCTATGACTATTTTTGTCAATAAATCTTTTGCGTATGAACTTCCAATTGAGGCTGAATCATTCAAACTTATAAAGGGTTGGAAGATTACTGACTATGGATATTTTCCTTCCCAGCCAAACTACTGGAGTATTCAGAAAATTGAAGCAGATTCAACAGACA
>MWDQ01000023.1 GCA_002070645.1 candidate division TA06 bacterium ADurb.Bin131 | reverse complement strand
GGACTCGGTGCCCTCGCCTCCCACTACGGCTCGGGTCAGCCCCCCGCTGGAATTGCTACGCCTGCTTGCAATTCCCTACTTCACTCCTGTTCGAGTCCTTCTGTGAAAAAAAAATAGGCCGCGCAGGACTCGAACCTGCTGCCCCCGCCTTAAAAGGGCGGTGCTCTGCCGGGTGAGCTAGCGGCCCATATAGGTGAATAATTTTACTGGAAAATCACTAATATGTCAATTTATCTATGGTAGAATATGTATTAACACCAGGAGATGCAAATGTTGTTCAAGAGAATACCCAAGGATATAAGATATAAAGGAATTGCCAATATTTTAATTATAGGTTTAAGTTCTATTGGAGATAATCTTTTAATTTCTCCTGCTATTAAATTATTAAAAGATACCTATAAAGATGCTTGTTTTGATATTGTTGTTGGTCCAAGGGCTGTTGATTTTGCAAAAGGCAATCCTGCTTTTTCAAACATATATGTGTGGGATAAAAAAACAGGGATATCAAATCTTGTCAGAATGTTGAAGGACAAAAAATATGATATTGTTGTTGATTTTAGAAATTCTATTATCCCATTTTTTATAAAAACTAAATACAGGATGACCTTCTTCAAGGAAGAATTTTTTTCGAGAAAGTTTTTTACCCATGAATCAGAAAGGACCATGAAATTTTTTGAGCCATATTTTGGAAGACCTGCTAAAATTGAACTTTATTTTCCACTTTCCAATCAGGAAATCTCTGAATACAGGGATTTTTTCACGAATACCAATATTCTAACACCAGGAAGGCGTGTTATTACAATAACGCCTGGTGCTGCATTTGAAAAAAAAAGATGGGATAAAGAAAAATTTGCGAAGGTTGCTGCGCTGGTTGTTTCTCAGTTTGATGTGAACATTGTTATAAGTGGTAATAGCAAAGAATATGATCTTGCTGAAGAGATTAGAATAATGATAAATAATGATAGGGTTTTTAATCTTGCTGGGAAGATTACATTCAGGCAACTTGCATATATTCTATCTCAATCGTCTTTACTGATTACCAATGATACAGGAACAATGCATCTTGCTTCTGCAATGAAGTGTCCTATAGTTGCAATCTTTGGACCAGGTAATCCTTTAAGATATGGTCCAATAGGGACAAAAAATTTTGTCCTTCATACAAAAAGAACATGTTTTCCGTGCAAGGTTGAATCAAAATGTAAGAAAGGTTTTGTATGTATGGAAGATGTATCTGTCGAGGATGTCATGATGGCAGTTTCAATGATTCTACAAGCATCTTGATTAAAACTTTTAATAAGGTATGTATTTAAGTAGAAAATAACAAGTAGCGAGAAAAATATACTGAGGGATTTTATTTCTATGTTTTCCCCTGTGTTCTATAAACTAATTACACCTGAAGATTCCCGCCACATTGTTAAATAATGTTTATGATTTTATCTGTGTTTATATCAATTACGCGCAAGTTCGTTACACTCTATTTTGGGTATTTTTCATTAGAAATATCAGATAAATCAGGTTATTTCAAGTCCCCATTTACTCATATTTTCAAAACTGATTTTTATGCTATCCCATAATGGAAGAAGAGGCGAAAAATCCATCTCAAGTATTGCATATCTGGCGCTTGAATCTTTTGCTGCTGAGAGGATTTTTTCCCAGTTAAGATTACCAGTTCCAACAGCAACCATTGCCTGTTTATTGTCTTGAGACATACCCATATCCTTAAAGTGTATCGAATTCAGTTGTTTTAAGTATTTTTTTATCCAGTAGGCAGGGTCTCCTCCACCGTACTGTACCCAGTATGTATCAATCTGGGCAGTGAGAAGGCCTTTTGAGGTTTCCATAATAATTTCGAGCCATGTCTTGTTATTGCATTTTGCAAATTCAATACCATGATTGTGGTAGCCAAGTTCAAGTCCATTTTTTTTCATCAGTTCTGCTGCTTTTGCAATTTTCTCCGCTGTTTTTGTGATGCCATCTATGTCAAATGATTCTGCACCTGGCCAGCTGGAATTGCAGCACGATGCACCCAGAATAGACATTTCATCCTTAACTGCCTGTATTTCCTGTAGGATTCTATCTACCCCGATATGACTTGAACATACTTTTAATCCACAGTCATCAAGAATTTTCTTAAACTGTTTTACCTCTAAATTTCCAAATCCTGCTGTTTCAACATATCTGAAACCAATATCCGAAAGTTTTTTTGCTGCACCTGCAAATTCATCAATAGATTTGAAATATTCCCTTATTGTATAAAGCTGAATTCCAATCTTCATTTTTTCTCCTTGTTTTTATGAGACATATTAAATCAGGTTGTTATTTTTCTGTCAAATTTTTCCATTCTTCTGGGATTCCGAAAACATAGGGTTTTCCTGATATTGGATGAGGATATACGAGAACAGATGTCTGGTAAACCTTTTCAAGAATTTGATATCTCAAGACATTTTCTGGTGTCCCTGAAATAGATACACCACCCCTATCAAGTAAGACAAGTTTATTGCAGTACTGTGATGCAAGATTAAGGTCGTGTAATACTGCCAGAATGGAAAGCGAAAAATTTTTCTGATATCTTTTAAGAAGATCAAGAAATGAAAATTGAAACCCAATATCAAGGTGTGCTGTTGGTTCATCGAGTAATATAATCTCTGGTTCCTGAACAAGGCACTGTGCAAGCATTACCCTTTGTTTTTCACCCTCTGACATCTGGAATATTGTTCTTTCCATAAACATAGTTAGTTCCATCTGCTCTGTTACATATGCTATTATTTCGAGATCTTTTCTTGATAAGTTTCTAACTATTCCTGTGAATGGATATCTTGCCATTGAAAGGAGTTCTTTTACTGTATAGGGATATGTTATCTCAATGTCAGAAGGAAGAAATGCAATGGTTTTTGCAAATTTCTGGAGAGAAATTTTGTTTATATCCATATTCTTTAGCAAAATATTTCCAGATGTGGTTTTAAGGATTTTTGCCGCTGTTTTCAACAGTGTTGATTTTCCACTACCGTTTGGACCAATGATACCGACAAATTCTCCTTTATCCATACTGAAATTTATATTATGTAAGATTTCATATCTTCCGTAGCCGGCACAAACATTCTTAAATGTGAGTATTACCATTTTTGTTTCCCTGAGGTTTTCATAAGTATCAGTACAAAAAATATTCCTCCGAAGAATCCGCTTATAACACCAACAGGAATTTCGACTGGTTGTACAATTGTACGTGCAAGTGTATCTGCGATAACAAGAAATGCCCCACCTGCAAGTATAGAAGCAGGAATTGTTTTTTTATGATCTGCACCCACACAAGTTCTTACAGCATGTGGGATAACAAGTCCAACAAATCCAACAAGACCTGCGAGTGATACACAATATCCAGTAATCAGGCCTGCGATA
Source organism: candidate division TA06 bacterium ADurb.Bin131 (assembly GCA_002070645.1). Taxonomy (GTDB): domain Bacteria; phylum Ratteibacteria; class UBA8468; order B48-G9; family DTJG01; genus DTJG01. Next base: position 17,680 of record MWDQ01000023.1, on the reverse strand, counting down.
CCAAGCCAGAGATATCTTCTTTTATCAGGATTTATTCCAAGTGTTGCTGCTTTTTCTTCTCCAAGAGAAAAAATGTTCAATTCTTTCCAGAAAAGCCAGGTAAAAAAATACGCAGGTAAAAGAAAAAATGGGGCACTGTTAAGGATGGCAGGATAATAACTTCCGAGGTTTCCCATAAACCAGATGACTGCTTCCATAAATTTTTCCTTTTGTAGCAGGGTTATGGCAAGAAGTGAAAACGAGGAAAAAATAAAATTTAACATAATACCAAAAAGAAGCAATGTTCCTGATGACATTTTTCTTATGCTACCGGCAATCAGAAGAAGAAAGATTGAAATGATACTTCCAATAAATGCAAAAACAGGGATTGTGAGCATTTCTCCGCTTATAATTCCAATGGCTATTCCTAAACTCGCTCCGCCTGATATTCCAATTGTATAACTTTCTGCGAGGGGATTTTTCAACACAGATTGAAGGATAAGTCCAGCCACAGAAAGTCCTGAACCGACCAGAAATCCGCACCATACCCTCGGTAATCTTAATTGAAAAAAAATTGTTTTTTCAAATGGATAGGTTTGTGGTTCAGTAATTATTTTATATATTTTTAAGGGAGAAAAATTCTCTGTTCCGAGAGAAATCCCTGCGACAATAGCCAGCACTGAAAATATTAGCAAAGAAAATATTGATAATTTTTTCAATTTTTTAGCATTTCCATTAACATTTGAACAGATTTAAGAAAACTTTCAGGAGTTGGACTACAAAACATATAATCATCTACCTTAAAGATCTTATTTTTTTTCACTGCTTCAATATTTTTGAATTGTTTCCAGAATTCGAAAATCTGTGTATTTTCTTCCATTCCCATACCTATAATAACATCAGGATTTCTTTTTATAACCTCTTCAGCGCTTATGGTGATATATTTTGTTTTTATGTCTGCAAAGATATTTGTGCCGCCGGCAATCATGGTTAATTGATTGAAATATGTATTTTCTCCAACAGTCACTAGTGGTTTTGTCCCAAGTTGCCAGAATACTTTTTTCCTATTTTTTGGCCTGGATTTTTTAATATCAGCAAGTTTTTTATCAATATTAGAGATAATTTGATTCGCTTCATCTGTTTTTCCAAATATTTTAGCAAGAGTAAGGAAATTTTTTTTCAAATCATTGTATGTTATGACTTCTTCAAGGGTTTCAACTGTTATTCCAAGATTCTTTATTTTTTCAACAGTTTGTTTACGATTTCCCTCTTTACTTGCAATTACAATATCTGGTTTTAATCTAATGATTGCTTCGATGTTTGGATCAAGCAATGTTCCTACTATTACCCGATTTTTTTTAATTTCTAATCTATCATGGATTGTAATTCCTACAATTTTCTTATCCACACCGAGCAAAAGAAGGTTTTCAGTAATATAAGGACCAAGAGACACAACCCTTTCAGGGTATTGTTTTTGTATATCTCGAGCATGCAACAAACAGACAACGCTGAAATAAATGATGAAAAGAGTAAAAATTTTTCTCATTTCTTTTTCAAATAATTATGAACTGCCTTAGCAATTTCAAGGATGTGTTGGGGGGTAGTTCCACAACATCCTCCTATTATTGAAGCACCTGCTTCAATAAGTTGTGGAATAAATGATGCCATATACTGTGGAGTGTCTGGATAAATGGTTTTTCCAGAAATAAGGCGAGGAATGCCAGCATTGGGTTTTATCCAGATAGGCAAGATTGTTGAATTTCTTATTTCTTTTGTGATGGTTACAAAATCTTCAATCCCAAAACCACAGTTTGAACCTGCCGACGTGGCTTGATTTTTTTCAATTAATTCAGCGCATTTTTCAGGACTTGTGCCCATAATGGTTTTATATCCAGTTGGATTTTTGTTAAAGGTAATACTTACAACCACAGGTTTATCTGTTTTTGATTTTGCTGCTTTTAATGCGCATATTGCTTCTCTTATATCGCTCATGGTTTCTATGACTATTCCATCTGCGCCAGAGTCGATTAAAATTTCTATTTGTTGCTTAAAACATTCCTCTGCATCTTTTGTGGCTAGGTCGCCATAGGGCTCTAATAATTGTCCTGTGGGTCCCACTGAAGCAAAAACAATTGTTTCTTTTGTCGCAAATTTTAGAGAAAGTTCAACACCCTTTTTATTAATTGCCGCTATTTTTTCTTCAACTCCGTATTTTTTTAATTTAAGGGCATTTCCGCCAAATGTATTAGTCAAAATAATATCTGCTCCAGCGTTTATATATCTTCTGGCAATATTTTCTATTATTTCTGGATGCGTGAGATTTAGAAGTTCAGGATATTGTCCAGAGGCATCTTCGTTCTTTGAAATTTCTGTACCCCATCCACCATCAGCAACAAGTACCTTTTTTTTGTTTAACAGATTTTTAAATTTATTCATATGTTCGTTATTATACTCATATATTTTAGTATTAACAATTATTGTAGATCATAAAGAGATGCATCTTTTGATAGATCCCCGAGTGTTTTGTCATTATTATCTGTGTTGTATTTTGTTCCTATTGACTGGACATGTCCATCGCAGAACAAAACATTTGCTATTCCATTATGTCTGAAGTGGACATTTGGTCCATAGTAATAAATATCACCGGGTGCTCTCAGAAAATTGTTCGCGATTGTTTCTGATGTATATGTTGACCAGATTGCACTATCAGCAATCAATACTGTTTGCGATGGATCTTGAATTCTACTTATTTTTGCAGGCGCATCTGTCTGCCCTGTCCATACTGAATAACCTCCACCAATATATGAGGCGTTGTAGGCATATCCTGTAAATGGTTTATCATATGATTTTAACTTAAATCTTGAGGGACACTGAAAAACCTGTTCATTAAGATAAACTCCGAGAATGCCTGGCTTCCAGTTTATCCAGTCATCTGTAGCAAAATCCCAGTCAATCTCACTTGTAAATGTCCAGTAGTATGCTGGTGGGAAAAATTCATCGCTATCCTGTGTATACATTACAAAAGCAAAATATATCTGTTTTATATTGCTTAAACAAACAGTAGATCTTGCTTTTTCTCTTGCAAGTGAGAGCGTTGGTAAGAGCATTGCTGCAAGAATAGCAATGATTGCTATGACTACCAGTAGTTCAATCAGGGTGAATCCTGATACTTTTTCTTTTTTATTGCGCATAACTCCTCCTGAATGTTATGCGGGCAAAAAAATACCCGCCTTGCGGCGGGTTGCACCCTGATTTCTTAAACCCGATTGGCCTTCCTGTACACCGCAGGAAGTATATTCCGCTTTTGCAGGTAGGTCTTCTGACTTCCTCTTTCTGAACCGCCTTCCCATCTTTTCAGACAGTGGCACTACAGATTCATAATTTCTCAAATTGCTTTGAGAGAGGTTACAGCGCCGGGAGCGTGTCCGATTTCTGTTATAAGGTCACGGACTTCCCTATTAAGCCATTGTGGCACCTGCAAGATTTTACAATATTAATTTTAACTATTTTTTTTATTCTGTCAACTGATTATTATTCCTGCATATCCAACAACCTGCTGGAAGTCGCCGGAAACCTCTCCACTATTCGAATAATCAATTAAAACTGCTTTCTTTGCTTCAAGAGTTTTTGCAGCAGTTATTGCACTTACTATTGGTGCAAATCCACAGATACTCATGTTATATTCTGATACCCTTTTTAAGAACTCATCAGGGTTTAGGTTTATAATTGCTTCAATTGCATACATATCCTTTTGTTTTGCCTGTTGTGCTGGCTCATAGTGGGTAAAATCAGAGCTTGCTATAATAATTGCCTGTTTTTTGTATTCCTGTAATACCAGAGCAATGGTATAACCTATTTCATACCAGGGATTTACATCATGATAGCTTGATATAATGATCGGAACTATCTTTATATCAGGGTTTATAAACTGTAAAAATGGAACCTGCACCTCGAGGGAATGTTCGTTTCTGTGTGCTAATGAGTCCTCCTGGAGATACCTGCTTTTTTTAAGAAGTTCTCCTATGATATCTTTATTTACAGAAACCCTGCCGAGAGGTGTTTCCCAGAAATCACTGTCATCAATAGCATATGGTTCGCCATATCCATGATGATTTGGACCAATAATGATAGCGGTTTCGGGTATATTAATATTACTATATACTTTTCCAGCAGTTTTCCCAGAATAAATATAACCAGCATGAGGACATATGGCTGAAATAACAGTTTCTCTCTTTTCTTTAAGAGAAACATATTTTTTCAGTTCAGCAATAAGGCCATTTTTGGTGTCAGGATAAAAATATCCACTTACAACAGGTTTTCTTATTCTGTACATTTTAGTAGTTTAGTTTTTTGCTAAGATGCCTCAAAAAATCTCTTGCTTTTATTATATCAATTTCAGGATTGTCTCCTACCTCTCTCTCTATGGTAAAGAAACCAGAATATCCAATATCTTTCATTGCAGAAAGATATTCTGGGAAATTCACATTTCCTTCTCCTAGTGGTAGTTCCTTCCATCTTTTTTTATTATTTTCATCAGGAAGTTTTATACCATCTTTGGCGTGTGTGTGCACAATATAGTTTTTTAATGTATAAACACCTTTAACAGGGTCATCACCAGCAACCATTACGAGGTTTGCAGGATCATAATTCACCATAATCCCTGGATTATTTAATTCATCAAGTAGTTTTTTCAAAACTTCTGTTGGTTCTGGTCCTGTTTCAGTTGCAAGAAATACTCCTTTTTGATAGGCATAACTTCCAACCTCAGGAAGAGATTGTAGTAAGAGATTCCATTCTGTGGTAGATTTGTCTTCTGGAACTACCCCTATATGAGTGGTGACAACTTTGACATCAAGATGAAAAGCAAGATCAATTACTTCTTTTGTTCTCTTTACACGCCAGTCGAGGGTTTTTGAATCAACAAAGCCATGACCTCCAAAATCTCCAACAATTGCAGATATTTCAAGGCCGAGATCTGAAACAAATTTCTTAAAATCATCCCTTGCGGTTTTTGTCATATTAGAGGGGTCAAGTTCACCTTTTGTTGCGTATGGTTGGATACCATCGAGTTCTAATTCTGCAGATTTTTTTATTGCCTGTTTAATTGGCAATCTAAAGCAGTCAGGAATTACTCCTATTTTCATTTTTTTCTCCTTTTATTTAGAAGTTTCATTTTTTATATCCACGTGTTTTACATCCTCTTCAAGGAAAATTTCAATTGCTGTATCTGGACATATAATTGTACACCTTTTGCATCCTTTGCAATTATCTTCAGATATTTCAACAAAATGGTATCCAGATTCATTAAACATCGTCGAAAGTTTTAAGGTTTTTTGTGGACAGACCTCTATACAAAGTCCACACCCTTTACATCTATTTTTACTTATTTTCAGGTTAAACCCTTTCCCCATGAAAATTTCTCCTTTAGTGTTTTCCAGAAGTCCCATCCTTGAGGAACAAGCAGTTTTAAGACATCCTTACCTGGTTTTATTTTAATGGATTTATGTTCAGGAAGGGTTAATTTTTCCTGTCCGTCTATAATAATATCACATTCCTTTGATGCTTTCATCTGTATATTGGTTCCCTCATAAATACAATTTCTCCAGGTTGCTGTGAAAGGGGCAAACGCGACGATAACCATTGATTTATCTTCAGGGAACACAATAGGTCCTCCAGCAGAAAAGGCATGGGCTGTTGATCCTGTTGGGGTGCTTATAATTATTCCATCTGCCCTGAAATAAAATGGAGTGGAACCCAGAGTTAGTTCAAATTCAACCATTCGAATGTCCTTACGAAATATAAGCATCTCATTTAATGCTCTACCGATATGCTCTCTACCATTTGATGTATATTCTGCCTCAATGTACATCCTGGGAGAAATACAAAACTTCTCTTCTATTATATCCTCTGTTGTTTTTAGTATATCTTTACAATCTATCGTTAAAAAACCAAATTTCCCGAAGTTTAGCCCAAGGAGTGGGATATCAAACGATGGTAGTATCTTAAATCCTTTTAATACTGTACCATCTCCACCAAGTGATACTAACAGTTCTGTTTGTTTACCACACGGGACAATTTTTATCCCTTTTTTATTGGCAATCTCTTCGATGTTGTTCTTGATGTTTTCAATCCCTGATATTTTGGGATTAAATATGATTGACATATTACGCATCTTCGCAAAAACTCCTTATTTTTTTCATAATACCGATGACATCAAGTTCCAAAGATTCAAGAATTTCTTCGCGTGAACCTGTTTCAATGAAGGTATCCGAAATTCCTATTCTTAATATTTTACATTGAATATTGTTTTCATTGCAGAATTCAAGAATACTTGTTCCAAATCCCCCTGGCAATATTGCTTCTTCACAGGTTATAACCTTATCATATTCTGATAATATTTTTTTGATTTTATCATCAATAGGTTTTACATGGTCTTCAGGCAGAAAGTCTAGATTGATACCCTCTTGATTTAATAATAGGCATGCCTGTTTTGCTACTTGTGCTATGGACCCGAGCCCAATGCATAAAAATCTTCCATTTTGTCTGATTTCATCAAGTTTTTCTGGCAATAATTCTTTTGGATATCTGATAACCATGGGTTTTTTAGATTGTAATGCTATTTTCATAATATTATTAAGGTTTTCAAGAGAGTATGGCGAGAATACTGAAATTTCTGGAATACTCCTTAAAAACGAGATGTCGTATATACCCTGATGTGTTGGTCCATCGCCTGAAACAATGCCTGCTCTATCAACAAGAATAACAACAGGTAGTTTTTGCAGGCATATATCATGAAATATCTGGTCATATGTCCTCTGAAGAAATGTGCTGTATATTCCAACAAAGACCCTTTTCCCTGCTTTTACAATACCAGATGCAAAAATTAAACTATGACTTTCTGCAATTCCAACATCAAAAAATCTTTCTGGAAATTTTTTAGCAAATCCATCAAATCCAAGCCCATACTCCATTGCTGAAGTAATTACATAGAAATCATTTTTTTCACCCGCTTGTTCGAGGAATTCTCCTACAAATGATCCTGTTGTTTTAATTGTTGATAGTGGATATCCAGAGTTAATATTAAATGTCCCAATACTGTGAAATTTTTCAGGGTTTTCTTCAGCAGGTTTATATCCTTTTCCCTTTTGTGTTATTGTGTGCAGGATTATTGGGCCTTCTTTATCAATAATGTTTTTTATCACATCAATAAGATGATGTATATCATTTCCATCAATGGGCCCGAAATACTGAATTCCAAGTTTTTCAAAAAAACCCCCTGGTATAACGAGATATTTTGTTTTTTGTTCTATATCCTTGCTGACCTTCAGGATTTGTTCTCCGCCGGGTATTTTTTCAATTATTTCTTTGATTTCATCTCTTGATTTCGCCAGGACAGGCATGGTTATTAACCTTGTTAGATAATATGAAACAGACCCCCGCGTTTTTGAAATTGAAAAATTATTATCATTGAGAATTATTAACAGATTTTTCTTTGATGTGCCGAGGTTATTAAGCCCTTCAAAGGTAATCCCATTTGTAAGAGAACCATCTCCAATTACTACAACTGTTTTTGCTCCATTTTTTCTTTCTTGTTCAACGGTTTGAATTCCAATGCCAGCAGAAATTGCTGTTCCTGCGTGGCCTGTTGTAAAAATATCTGTTTCACTTTCTTCTGAATTTGGAAATCCAGAGATACCCTTGTATTTTCTAAGGGTATTGAACAATTTATATCTGCCAGTGAGTAGTTTATGAGTATAAACCTGATGTCCAACATCGAATATTATTTTATCTGGAGGAATGTTTAAGATATAGTGCAGTACAATTGTTATTTCAACTATTCCGAGATTAGAGGCAAGATGTCCTCCATTTTTTGAAACAACCTCTATGATTGTTTTTCTAATCTCGGCTGCTAATTGTTCGAGTTGAGCCCTTGTAAGATTTTTTAGATTCTTCGGCGATTCATCAATCTCTTCAAGAATAGTTTTCATTTCTTTGGGGAAAGTTGTTGTTTTGCTTTTTCTATCATTTCTGATATTTCTTGTTTTGGCGTAAATTCAAGACATCTTGCCCACCAATAGATTGCCTTGATTGGGTTGTTCATGCTGTAATAAACATAACCAAGATGTTCATATATTTCAGGGTCAAATTCTTTTTTTTCTGCTTTTATCAGGTATTTTTCTGCTAGTTTGTATTTACCCTTTTTATAATAAGCCCAGCCCAAACTATCAAGATAGGCACCATTTTCGGGTTCAAGAGTCACGGCTTTTTGGATTAATGTGAATGCTTCATCTATATTTTTATCTTCAATTAGCATAGAATAACCGAGATAATTAAGAGCAAGATGGTTGGTTTTATCCAGTTCTATGGACTTACGCATACATTCTTCCATTTCCTTTTTTCTATCCAGTTTATCATATGTTATCCCGAGGTTAAACCATAACATTGAATTTTCACCAAATTTCAGTGCTTTCTTAAAATATGTTTCTGCATCTTCATATTTTTCATTCTGAAAATTTATAAGTCCGAGCATATAGTTTATAGGACCGGATTCAGTACCCTTTGCAACAGCCATTGTTAATGTTAATTCTGCCTTTTCCAACATTTTTCTATGAATATAAAACTGTGCCAGTCCTTCGTATCCAGAGGCATCAAGTGGAGATATTTCAATTGCATCTTTATAGTACTTAATGGCACTTTCCACATTGTCTTGTTCATCGTAGAGATTACCGAGTTTTACATATGCGCCGGCAAATCGCGGTTGAATTTTTATGGATTCAAGGAAAGCAGATTCCGCCTCGTTATTTTTACCCATTCTTTCGAGCAAAATGCCATAGTTATAGTAAAGTAAAAAATTTGAAGGGAAACTATCAATCAAAATCCTATAGGATTCAGCGGCTTTATCATATTGTCCGGTTATTACATAAAGATCGCAAAGAATTGCTCTATAAGAGGAGACTTCTTTTATCTTTAGTCCATTTTCAATATTACGAATGGCTTTTTCATAGGATTTCAGAAAGAATTCTGTCAGTCCGAGATTTAGAAAACCCTCTGCATCTTCAGGATTAAGTGAGACCGCTTTTTTGAAAACAGATTCTGCTTCTTTGTATTTTTTCTCTCTTAAAAGTATTTTTCCTGTTTTTTTAAGCAAGAAACTATTTTCTGGATCTTTTTTCAAAGATTTCTGATATGAAAATAAGGCATTTTCAAAATCCTCAGAGCTTTCATAAATCAAACCCTGGATATAGAATTTTGTTGCTGTATCCTTTATCACATCTTGATGTGTTGTTGCGCAGCCAGAAAGAAAAAAGACAACAACAACCGCAAGAAAAGACCATATTTTCATTTATCTTTTTCTCTTTTTATGCCGCAGCGCGCTCAGACGCTTTTTTCTTTTGTGGGTTTTTATTTTTCTTTTTTTTCTTTTTCTTCCACAGGGCATACAATTCTCCTTCCTGTCAATAAACAAGTTTGTTGATATTATATTCAACTATTCCAGAGGCACCAAGCTTTTTAAGTTCAGGGATAATCTCTTTTGCCTCTTTTTTATCTATTATTGTTTCAACTGCATACCAGTTTTTTGTTGAAAGCCGAGAGATGGTTGGTTTTTTAATTGCTGGTAGCCTTTTTAGTATCACAGTTATATCTTTTTTTTGTACATTCATTTTTAGTCCAACCTTTTTTGATGCATTAAGAGCGCTTTCAAGAAGAAGAGATATTTTCATTATCTTCTCTCTCTTCCAGGGATTCTTCCATGCATTATTATTTGCAAAAAAATGTGGGGTTGATTCCATAATTACCTCTATTATTTTTAGCCCGTGAGACGAGATTGTTGTTCCTGTTTCTGTTATTTCTACAATAGCATCAACAAGATGCCCTGCTTTTATTTCTGTTGCTCCCCATGAAAACTCAACGTCACACTGTACATTATTTCTTTTAAGATAATCCTTTGTGAGGTTTACAAGTTCAGTCGCAATAATCTTGCCATTCAGATCTTTTACAGATTTAATTTCTGATTTTTCTGGAACTGCAAGAACAATTTTTACTGGTCTTAGTCCATGTTTTGCGTAACACAATTCACATATATCTTTAACATCTGCTCTGTTTTCGGTTATCCAGTCCTTTCCAGATATGCCTGCATCAAAAATACCAATCTGAACATATCTTGGTATCTCCTGGGCTCTTATTAATACAGCATCTATTTCAGGGTCATCAAAGGATAGGTAATAGCTTCTACTTATGCTCGATACCTCAAATCCAGCATTTGTAAACAAGGAGATAGTAGATTCTTGTAGACTACCCTTTGGTATGGCTAATTTTAATTTTTTCATGGCAATTAGTGTTTTTCTGTCAGATAGATTCCTGTATTCCTGTATTTTTGGTACCTTTTTTCAAGCAGGGTATTTAAGTTCATAGAACATAATTCAGCAAGTTTTTTTTCGAGACAATTCCCGAGTATTTTTATCATTTCTTCTGGTTGAGCATGCGCACCGCCCAGTGGTTCATTCACTACCTCATCTATCAGTCCGAGATTAAAAAGTTCAGGTGCCGTTAGTTTTAATGATTCTGCTGCTTCTGTCAGGGCTTTTTGATCTTTCCATAAAATTGATGCACATCCTTCTGGCGATATTACAGAATAGATTGCGAATTCAAGCATAATAATAATATCCCCGACTCCTATTCCGAGGGCGCCTCCACTACCACCCTCCCCTATTATTGTAACGATAATTGGTGTTCTTATTTGAGACATTTCATAGATATTGTTTGCGATTGCAAGCGCTTGATTTCTTTCTTCTGCCTCCATATGTGGGTGTGCCCCAGGAGTATCGACGAGTGTTATTATCGGAAATGAAAACTTTTCAGCCATTTTCATAACCCTTAGTGCTTTTCGGTATCCTTCAGGATGTGCCATACCGAAGTTTCTTTTGATATTTTCTTCAGTGTCTCTTCCTTTTTGATGTCCAATAATAGCAACCGGAGTCCCCCTGAATTTTCCTATTACAGATATAATTGCAGGATCATCCTTACACACTCTATCTCCATGCAATTCATAGAGTTCTTCAAGTAGTTTTAAAATATAATCATTTGTATGTGGTCTTTGTGGGTGTCTCGCAACCTGTACCTTTTGCCATGCTGTTAGATTTGAATATATCTGTTTCGTTGTTTCTCGAAAAAGTTGTTGCATTTGGGTTATTTGTAATTGATTATCTATGTTCTTTTTCTTCTTTATTTCTTGAAGATAAAGTATTTTTTTATCAATTTCCTCTATTGGTTTTTCAAAGTCAAGATATTTTCTTTCCATTTTATATTATTTTTGGCACCTTAAAAAAATTTCCTGTTTTCTCAGGGGCATTTTTTAAAACATCTTCAAGGGGAAGTGATGGTTTGGTATTATCTTTTCTGCTGATATTATGGAATGGAAGCACGTGTTTTGCTGGTTGTACATCTTCTGTGTTAATCTGATTGAGCTGGGAAACATAAGAAATAATGGTTGCAAGGTCAGAGACAATGCTGTCCATTTGTGTTTCGTCAATCCTGATTCTTGCGAGTTTCGCAAGATAGTTAACTGTTTTTCTATCTATCTTTTCCATGGTTAAATATTATACAAGGAAAACTATTATTGGTCAAAGCGTTCAATAAAAAATTGTTATGCAGGATAATGTTGATTTGATGAATTATGGTATTATTTATTCTAACCAAGGAAAGTAAAGGTATTCAGAAGAATCTTGTTGGAGATTGAGAAGAATTTTTGGCAAATTCATCCCGGCCTTCCTTTACAAAGGAAGGAGAAATTGGAAATTCCAATTAAAAAATCTTTCTAGTTCTTCTTTATGAAAAAAAGGATATTCTTCATTTTGTAGAATGGAGAAAAGAAGATTTTAAGAGAAAAAAGTGAGGGAGAAATAAGGACAATAGTGATTCAGTTTATAGATACTGGATATCTATATAACCTTTGTTGTAGTTTATATACGAACATTATCTAAAGAAATGATTATCAATGTGCTTTTGAACATAGGGAAAAAGCCGAGTGGTGCATCTCGACCAATCGTTGAATTTTGCAACCGGCTTTTGCCATCCCACGATATTGTAATATATAAAGGATATAATCCAAATAAAACAGGACCCGAATACGCCATAAGAGGTTTTTTTGGTTTTTTGCTGAAAGGAAAAAGGTATGTCCCTGGCTGGATGGATTGTAAGGTACCTGTAATCATTATACCTGAATATAAAGAAAGATGGATACGAAGTGCAGACATAACTTTCTTCAGGTCTGCTAATCTTATAGACGAGGTTTCATCCTGGGGTAGGGAAAAAGGAATAAAGGTAATGAGGGTTTCTAATATATATATGATTAAAGAACAACGAAATATACCAAAGAATATTGTTTTTATTCCATCTTCTACAATGGTTTATGAAAAATTAAGGGAGATATATCCAGGCCACAGGATATACCGTGTGGGTAATGGTGTTGACTGTGATTTTTTTTCTCCTGGCGAAAGAAAATACGAAAAACCAGAATCAGTGGGAATGGTTTTTTACAGTGGGAAAAATGCTACCCATAAGGGAATGGATATTGGTTTTGATGTTATGAAAAAAATAAACAAGAGATTTCCAGAAATCAGATTTATTGTTGCTGGACTTAAAAAAGAGGGATATATTCCTGATTTTATAGAATTTATAAACGGGAGAAACAGCGAAAATATGCGATTATTTTATAGAAAGACAGATATATTGCTTTTCCCAAGTTTTGAAGATGCATCTCCAAATCCACCAATGGAGGCAATGGCTTGTGGTTGTGCTCTTGTTACAACTGATGTTGGTGGCATAAGGGACTTTGCAAGGCAGAATGAATCAGCCCTTATCTGTAAACCAGGGGATGTTGATGGATTGACAGAATCTATTACCTATCTTATTGAAAATCCGGATATATGGAAAAATATTGCGTTTAATGGATGCAAAGAAATAAGAAAATTTGATTATTCCAATCAAACAAGAATTCTGGAGAATATTTTTTATGAAATTTTATCAACCTCGTGATTATCCGCCAGAGAGATTTGAAAAATTTTATAGAGATCCGGTTTATCTAAAACTGCGTGGTAAGGTTAAATCAATCATGGTTTTTATTGGTGAATCTCATTATGGCGATTTTATGCTTTCTATGCCATTTTTTCAAGCCCTGAAAGAAATGTTTCCAGGGTCAAAGATAATATTTGTTGGCCATAGATTAAAGGGGCTTGAAAAATTTTCTGATATACTGCCATTTGTCGATATTTATTATGAACTGAGAATGAGAAAAAAGAGAGAGGTTGTAAAAAAATGGTTTTCTCTGTTTTGTTTATGCCTGAAGGAAAATGTTAATTTTTTGATAGATACACAGAGGTACTCAATAATAAATCTAATTCTTGCATTTTTGCCTGTAAGGTACCGACTTGGCTATGGAACAAAATGTTTTTTTTCGAACTGGAAATTTAGTGAAAGAGGAAGAAAGGATATTCATGATATCTTTCAGTTACTCGCTCTGTGCAGGGTACTTGGAAAAAAAGATGTTAAAACATATGTTGATATTAAATTTCCCCGAGAGTACGAAGAAAAAGCATCAAAAATATTATCTCCTTCAGGAGATTGGGTTTGTATTTTCCCTGGTGCTTCGGAAAAGGTTAAGTGTTGGCCATCAGAAAGATTTTCTTCTGTGGCAGATGCTCTTTACAAATATGGATACTCCATACTTTTGCTTGGTAGTTTCAAAGAAAAAAAATTACTGATGAGTATTGCAGAAAAGATGACACACAAACCAACAGTGCCAGTTTTGATTGATGATGAGTTCGGAAAAAACCCTGTTTACGCTGCTTTGTTTTGTTCAAAAAGCAAACTGTGTATAAGCAATGAAAGTGGAGGCCTACATTTTGCCGGGCTGGTTAATACTCCAATTATAGGTATCTTTGGTTTAAAAAATCCTGTAAAATGGGGTCCATTAAGTCCGAGGAGTATAGCCCTTTATAAGGGATTAGGATGTTCTCCCTGTAAGATGCGGAAAACAAAGGTAGGATGTCCATATAACCGTAGGTGTTTGCTTGATATTTCTGTTGAAGAAGTTATTGAAGCAGCAAAGGAATCCCTTGGTATTGCTTAATAGATTTTATCAGCAATAGAAATCAGAAAAATTTTTCCACGAGATGGTTTTGCCTTTTATCAGTTTTGCAATTTGTCTGACACAAGAGAAATTATTTTCAATCTCACTTGCCCAGTGAAATGTAATAGGTATAATTTCAGAGTTATCATCTTTTGTTAAAAGATACTTCAATATTTTTTCTGCTTTTCCTGAAAACGGCTTGTAAGAAGCAACATAGATTGATTTGTTTATTACACACGGTGATATCCAGAATCCAAAACTTGATGCACTCGGATATCCACCACATACAATTTTGAAAAAAGATGAAAACGCCTGGAAATTTCTTGAATCAAATGTGTCAAATGGTGAAATAATTGCTATGGGTGAAATATTAAATTGTTTAAGGACTTCAATTCCTTTCTCAATTTTTATAGAGGTCTGTTTTACAGATAAACCGATAAATTCAGAATATGGTTTTTTTCTAATCGTTTGATGTGTAAACCCGTGTAATGCTGGTTCAATTACCGAGAATTTCCTCAAGGTTTTTACATCATTTTCACTCAGGCATCTGAAATTTTTATTTTTTATACTGTGATGGTTTTCACTTAAATTTGGAACAACCCCAACAAGAATGTTTATTCCATTGTCTTCGAAGATACCGGCGAATTTTTCAAACAGGTTATTTTTATATTCCCAATGAGGATAATCATCAACCCTGACAAGGTAGGTATTGCTACCAGGGATAAACTGTTTTCCGGAAAATTCACTGAAAAGTTTTCTCAAGATGGAAATTTCTTTTGAAACATTTGCATATTGGTTTTCTCTATATTTATCGGAAAATATTTTTTTGATTTTATAAAAATGATCAATATACCCATCAAACCTGATATATGTTATGAATTTATTAAGTTCATCATTGTCTGGATTAAATGGCTCAAGTAGAATTTTTAGGGTTTTAGGTAGTTGAAATTTAACCATTTTCCAGTGCCTTTGAAAATTTTTTTGCCATTTCTATATGACTGTAATTCATTATTTCTTGTCTAATTCCATGATACTTTACGCAGTGATTTTTTAACCATTCTTGATACGCGTGATACAGAAGGTTTTGTGTTTCTGAAACTGTTCTACAATGAATCCCTGCTTTAGTTTTTTGAAGAAGACGTTCTACCTCGCCTGGTTTTTCACCTATGGAAATTATAGGTCTTCCTGCAGCGAGATACTCAAAAATTTTTCCTGTTAGGGTGCCTTCTTCACCTTTTCCAGAACGCCAGATAAGTAAAAGGATTTGACTGTTTTTTTGGATTTCAAGGATTTCCTGTCGATTTTTTACTCCTCCGTAGGATACAATCTCATCAATGCCATAACTATGCGCATCCCTTAAAACCCAGGATTGGTTCTGTCCATAAAAAATTACCCTTATATATTGTTTTTCTATTTTCCCTATTTTAATTAGATTGTGCAATGCCTCGAAAAGAATAGAAGGTCTACGAAATTTCATATTCAATGAGCCAGTGTGGGTAATTATAAATTTATCTGTAGTGGGATTATTTTCAATAATCATTTCATCAGGGTCGAAGCCATTTGGAATAACATATATCTTTTTATCTGGGTGGTCTTTATGTAGTGCATTTGCAAGATATTCTGAAACTATGGATAAGGCATCTGCGTATTTAAGGGTTTTATCTTCCAAGGACTTTTCAAAACGTGTTCTTATAGAATTTTTTCTGAATTGTGTCCAGGGATCTCTGAAATCAGCAAGCCAGAAAATTTCAGGATGAGATTTTTTTAAGTAAGATGCAATTATATGACAGGTTGCAGGGCCAAAGTTGCTTACAATTATATCTGGTTTTTCTTCTTCAATAATTTTTTCTCCTGTGTATACTGCGAATTGAAGCCAGCCAATTCTGCTGTCCGGGATATCTATCATCCCCCTGAAAAATGAATAAATCCTCTGATGAATCGGAGGTAAAAAGGTTGAAATGGATTTAATCTTTTTGTGAAGGTTTCTGTTAAAAATATACCGGGGCATTTTTTGATAAGATGGATGTGTTTCAATAATATGGAATTCGGAATCAGGAGTTCCTAAAAGTAAAGGCGAAAGAACTATAACCTTCCATCCAAAGCAAGGCATATACTTTGCAAATCCTTTTGCCCTTATTGCACCCACCTTTGTTGATGGTGGGAAATGATATGTTATGTATAGTATTTTTTTAGCCATAATGTTTTTTGACAAGGTTTGCTGCCCGGTGAGGTATCATTTTTTTAATGCTAATGTTCTACCCTCTTCAGGTTAAATAGGATTTTTTCATAGATTTCATAAAATTGTCTACCCACAGTAAAACTGTTAAACCTTTTGTTTGCATATTCCATCAATTTCCTTTTTTCATATTTGTCTGAATTATCGAGCATATAGATTATAGCATCCCCAAGTTGTTTTTCGTTTCCATGCTCTATAAGTATCCCTGTTTCTTCTGTAACAAAATCTTCTGGACCCCCACATTTTGTTGCAATCACAGGAATTCCACAGGCAAGTGCCTCTGCTGTTACAACTGAAAATGTTTCGTAGTTGCTGTTGGTAATCAAAAAATCCGCTTCTTGAAGATATTGATATACATCTTCTGGATGTTTCATTCCCTCAAGAAAAACGTATCTCTATTGTAAAGGTTTAATTGTATTGATAAATTTTTAATCTTTTCAGTGTCTTTTCCTTCACCTATAATGTGAAGTTCAAAATCATCTCTTTCCCTATTGTGTATAATGTTGTACAGTGCTCTTAAAATTCCTGTAATATTTTTCGATCTCTCCAGTATCAGAGAAATATGAAGAATTTTCTTTTTTCTGGTTTTTAACCTGTGTATAGTGCTGGTTATATTAACTTCAACCACATTTGGAACAACAAAATATTGATTTTTTAGTCCAAGTGATAACATTGCATCTTTTAATGCACTGGAAACTGTTGTTACTTTCAGCATTTTTGACAACCAGTTTTGTGAAGAATTTCTGCAATGTTTGGGTTTTTTTATATTTGCCATCGGCAGGTAAAAAAGATGATGAGTGCTCAGTAATTAAAAATGGTATTTTGTGTAAAAACTTTAATATAACTGGTATCTTCCCTGCTGGTTTTATTACATTGACGTGTACTATGTCGGGCTTTCCAAATCTTTTTTTTATTGTTTTAAATCCTATTCGTGCTGCAATAATATAAATAAGGTCTTTTTGAAGGCCATATATTATTGGAAGTTTTTTAATCTTTCCGTGATATACCCTGACAGTTGGTATTTTATTTTCCTCTGAATAATTCAGTTCATAGGTCTTATTTTTTATATGTGGGGCATCAGTAATATATAACACAACCACATCACAGAATTTTGCAATTGCTTCAGCATGTCTTTTCACAAATATTCCTTTTACAGGATGATTTTTGGTAGGGTAAGCACTAACAAGAAAAAGGATCTTGTACCTGGGCACAGAAGTGGGTTTTGTTATATTTTTTTCCATAATAGATTACCAACTGCACACTGCATTATTAATATACTTTTAGTTCAATACCGTATTTCAAATTGCGCTTCATTTTTTTAGTAAAGCATACAATAT
>MWDQ01000022.1 GCA_002070645.1 candidate division TA06 bacterium ADurb.Bin131 | reverse complement strand
AACTACTGGGAAACATCTGCTCTTGCTTCTCAAACAGGTCATGGAGGCCTTGACTATTATCCGATCGCAGATATTGTTAAATCAATACTTTTTGATAAACCAACCGCTATGGACGTTTATAAAGCAGAAGATACTGCAGCCCATGCAATTCTTGCTGGACTTTCAATAGAAAATGGTAATAAACCAGTTGATGTGCCTGATTTCAGACCCAGCGAAAAACGCTGATGGGTCAATTACCCGAAAAACCTTATTAAAAAACCAGACATTTTACAAGAAACAGGATACACAAAAAAAGATAATAGTAGGATTATCTAAATTCAACATGTGGTTCTGGTTTATAGAGTATCTTCACAGGTCTTCCATCACTGGTTATTGACATTCTTCCTGCCTCAACCACAAGTTCATTTATAAAACTGTTTGCAGGTGTAGCAATAATCCCTTTTTTATCTATGTCCTCAATCATCCTGCGTCTTTTTTCAATATTATCTCCTGCATTATCTTCAATATATTTTATAGACCCAATAATAGCAGAAACTGAATCAGGACCATACCCAACTGGCTTATATCCTTCTCCCTCCCATGGTACAAATCGGAAAAAATCAGGACTCACATAGTTATAGGCAGATCCCCCAGGACCAATATTTTCAAGATAACAATAGGCAACACCTCTGTACTGGTCGTCATGTTTAATCATTCCTGTTTTATCATCTCCCTCACAATACATAAGAAGACCCTGGTCATTACTTCCAGCCCCTGCATCAGGATATCCAAGCCCATTTGTTACTGAAAGAATAGCGCCATTTTCAAACTTTACCCTTGCGTCAGACCATAAAAAACCCTGGTTTCCGTTTGGAAATCTTCCTTTTACACCTTCAGAAGAAACCTCCACAGGTCTTAATCCTGTAATAAAATAAACAAGATCAACATAATGGCAGCCAATATATACAAAAGGATCTGTTCTATCAGTTGTAAACCAGTTTTGAAAATTTGAATGTCTGTAGTAATAGGGTTCTATTAGTTTTGCATCTCCCATAACAAACTCACCAAAGTGTCCGAGTTGATATGAACGTTTTGCCATTAAACTACGGCGGTCAAATCTCTTATGATATTCCACACCAACAAAAAGACCCTTTTCCCTTGTAATCTGTTCTATTTCTTCTGCCTGCTTATAGTGAAGGACAAGGGGTTTAACACACAAGACGTGCTGATTATTCTTTAATGCCTCCATAACCACATCATAATGAAGATTATCAGGCATCGCAACAACAACAATCTGTCTGGGCTTCATACTTGAAATAACTTCTTTGTACAACTCTGGATAACAGTTTTTCTCTGGCTCTAAAAAATCAGGATGAGGCATAAATGATTGTCCAGGAAAGGATTGTTGAAGATCAGGATTATCTCTTAATTTTTTCAATGGCTCACTATTTAGAGCAGAAATATGAATCTGCCCAATAATACCTGTCCTCTGAAGATGATAAATTACTGGAAGAAGAAGGTCATTTGTAATCATTCCTCCGCCTACTATGGTCACATCAATTTTACCCATTATTACCTCCTGTTTGTTGTAATACATTTTTTGTATTATTATACACCAAGTATGTTTTACGCAGATAATTGACAGAATTTTTATTTTGTTAGAGGAAGGGAATCAAGAAGAAATTTCAAAAAAAATATAGTGAGTATCCTTATGGATGAGGCGATGTATTTATTATAAGACAAAGAAAATAGGAGGATGTAATGAAAAAGATTAGAAGTTTGTTGGTTCTTTTAGTTTTCTCTATTGCAGGATGTGTTTTTGCTGGAAGTGATATTTCATCGCAGGACAAAAAACCTGTTGCAGGAATTGTTGCTGATTGGTTTAAGTACTCACATCCAGATGTAATATTGACAAGAATTTTCAAGACATATTCCCTTGATGGAAAGGGTGAGGAATCAAAACTAAAACTGGTTTCTGTATACAGAGATAAGCCATCAGAAAGAGATTTAAGTAGATTATATGCAGAGCAATATGGTTTTAAGATTTATGATACCATCGAAGATGCATTGACATGTGCAACAGGTAAACTTGCTGTTGATGGAGTGATTATCTCTACAGAGTGGTGTGATTATCCTGTTTCTCCGACAGGTCAGATTATGTATCCACACAAAAGGATGTTTGAAGAAGTGGTAAAGGTTTTTGAAAAAAATAAAAAGGTTGTTCCTGTTTTTATTGATAAGCATATTGCTGACAATTGGACTGACATAAAATGGATTTATAATACTGCAAAAAAAATGAAGATTCCTTTAATGGCTGGTTCATCTGTTCCTGTTGCATGGAGATACCCTCCTGTTGACGTTGATAAGCACTCAAAACTTAAGGAAATTGTTGGGATATCCTACCATACCCTCGATGGCTATGGATTTCATGGTATGGAGATGGTTCAATGTCTTGCAGAACAAAGAAAAGGAGGAGAAACAGGCATAAAATCAGTTCAATGCATTACCGGCCAGAATGTTTGGGATTCAGCAGGAAAAATGTATGATCCTGTGCTTCTTAACATGGCAGTCGAAAAACTCGGAAGAAAAATCCCAGAAGGAAAGTCATTAAAAGACCTTGTTCCACAACCAGTGCTTTTTGTAATGAATTACTACGATGGACTAAGGGTTTGTCTCTTTACTCTTAATGGAATTGCATCCCAGTGGACCGCTGCCTGGAAGTACTCTGATGGTAAAACTGCCAGCACAATCTTTAAACTTGATGATAATCTTTCCACGCTTATGCATTTCGCAAATCAAATGAAGGGTATAGAAAATATGATACTTACTCGAAAACCTTCCTGGCCTGTAGAAAGAACCGTATTAACCAGTGGTGCACTTGATGCACTCTTGATTTCAAAATCAAAATCAGGAAAGATCATCCTAACGCCTTACCTAAGGATTACCTATAATCCATTTTGGCACTGGGAACAACCTGCTGGTACTCCACAATAAATCTATCTATTCACATTGCCTGGTTGCATAGGAAACCCCTGGTTTAGTGGCTGCATTTGAGGTCCTTGCATCATCTTAAAAGGCATTGTCGGTATCCCCTGTACATCAGTAAGCATATTCCTTATACTATCAACAATCAATAGAAATCTCACCTGCTGTTGCGGTGTAAGAACTTTTTTCATATCATCACGAAATTTTTTGAATTCTTCATACATTTTATCAGAGTATTTTTCAAATTCAGAAATCTTTTCCTGTATTTTTTCATCTGAACTATTACCTGAAACCATTTTTTGCAATTGTTCTGCTAATCTATTTCTATTTTCATTTTGCTGCCTGAACAGGTTTGCCATTTCTCTGAATTTCGAGATAAAACCAGGCATCTGTTCATCTGTAATCTCAAGTTCATTAATCATCCTTATAAGCGCATTGTTTTCTACATTTTTCATCATCTTCTGCATCCCGGGCATTCCCATTTCCTGAGAATATGCCACACATACAATTATTGTAAGAATGAAAACCATAAAATTAAAATATCCTTTTACCTTGTCCATATTTAATTTTTATGCCTTCCCATCAAAATTAAATGATTTTTCCGCAATTGCATTTATTTCTTCAAACATCTTCTTCCAGGAATTTTTGCTATACCTGAAACCTCGTGCGTGTGCAAATGGTGTTGCCTCAATTGTAGCAGGAAATGAAATTCTGAGTTGAGCCATTTTTTTGAAAACATCTGCCCAGTTTATCAATCCTCTACCAGGTGGAATATGTAAATCTCTATCCCCGGGATTATCCTGTATATGAAAAATTGAAATGCTTTCTTTAAGTAAGTCAAAAAATTTTACAGGACCTTTCTTACCATAGGAAATAAAAGCATGTCCTGTATCAACGCAGAAACCAAGATTCTTACAGGCAAATTCTTTTTTAAAAACAGCAAAGTGTTCTATTTTTGCGCCAAATCTCTCTCCTTCTGCACCAGGAAGCATATTTTCAAGACAAATAATAAGATTGAGTTTTTCTGCCAAAGGTACCATCTGGCTTAAACTTTTTCCCATCTGAGAAAGGTATCTATCAAAACCCTCAATACTCGCGTTATAATGACTTGTTGTTGGATGAAGAACAACTGCTCTATTGCCAAAAAGAGCAGATTGTTCCATTATGAGTTTCAGTCTTCTTACAGATTCTCTGCGATTTGTTTCATAAAAACAGGCAATATCATCGTCCTGCGTGAAAGGAAGATGAAAACTATATAGTTCAATCCCTGCTTTTCTAAATTTATCTCCAAGTTTAACAATCTCTTTCTCACATCTTCCTTCAGTAAACCTCCAGTTTGTTTCAAGAGCTTGAATATTTGCATAGTTGCACAATTCAATAATCTCGTCCATTGACCTGTAAAGTCCAGGATCAATGCATGCAGCCCATTTCCATGGTATTTTCATTTTTCTCCTTTTTTAAGGGTACTTGTACTTTCATTATAAATTCAAATTGCAAAAATAACGCACCTAAAGGTGCTCAATACATTATTATCTTTATTCTATATCTATTAAATAACCAACACCATTTTCAGTACTTCTTTGGTTAACACAATTTTGTTTGGCACCACAGGAAAAACTATCAGTACCTTTACCAGAATCAATAAGAAAACTAAAATTCCCTCCTATCAGGTTTTTTGGATGATATTCAAGAGACCCTGGAATCCCCTGTGTGGTACGCGGATTACCTCCATTATAAACATCAGATCCATCCATATCTATAAGCAATGCGAACGAGCCCTGACAGGCAAAACCCTGTCCACTGATTGTTGCTGTATAACTATCATCTCCTGAAAAATCAACAACCGCAGCAGTTCCAATATCCCATCCAAATCCCTGAATTCCCAGTGTACCGATGTAGGTATCATTTCCAGTATCATCATAAAGAAGTCCAATCCCATAATGGCAGGCATATCCAAAACCATATCTTGAAAAATTATGTGTGAGAGGCCTCCTTATATCATTACCTTCAAAATCTCTCGCCAGACCTGCTGCAAACCAGTATCCTCCAGTAGAAAAATAATCTGCCTCATATATATCATCTCCTCCACCATCAAGAATTATCCCGATCCCTCCATTTGAAACCCCTCTGAAGCCAGAACCACATCCCTGAGACCATGCATGCTTATAATAGTGGGGTGGTTCTTGATATGAGTCATCATATTTCCCACCTGCTATGTAATGGTCATTTCCACGAGAATCCTCGAGTACTCCTATCCCGAGCATTCCACCATATCCCTGGCCAAAAAGATTAACAGAATACATATCATTGCCATTTTTATCTATCAATAGCCCTATTCCCACAACAGAACTTCCTTGAGCACGCCTATCTCCGTTGTACACGTCGTCACCATTATTATCTATAAGTATTCCAACACCCACAAGCGCTGATCCCTGAGAAACATCTCCTGCCTGATATACATCGTTTCCTTTTATATCGTATAGTATACTGATTCCAAAAAAACCACTGCCCTGAGAATATCCATCCTCTGAAATATATCTATCATCTCCTTCAAAGTCAATAATCACAAGAAGTGGCTTATCTGGACCTGTTTTCCCTCCAATATATGTATCATTGCCTGATGGATCTATAATACAATCTATGTTTCTCATTGTATCAATGTTGTATGTATCGTTCTTGCTTGTTCCAACAAGGATTCTTCCATATCTACCTGGTTTTATTCTTTTGAGGGTTTCAAACTCTGGATTCTTAAAGGTATCACACAAAACCATTGTGCCAATGATTAAATTGTCTATTTTTACCTTTGACACCTTAGAACACATAGCAAGACCTTCCTGTCTATTCCTTACAGAGTGGGCTACCTCATTTCCGATTTCTCTCACAGTAATTCTCTGCATAAGTTCAGCAAATTCAATAAGTTGGTCATGCGAGAATTTTTCAAAAGCAAATCTAACATTGTTTTCTGCAAGAAGTAGATTTTCCTGCATTGATTGAAGTATTTTTTTCTTTTTTTTAGTGGGCTGGTTATACTCAACCTGAAAATCACAAAAATTACAACACATCATCAATAGTTTATTCATATCATCCATACCATTTTTTGCTATATTATGAACATCAAAGGTTATCTTATCTCCATCAATAATACAATCAAATGGGTTGCGCAACCACCTGTCAATGATAGAAAGACGGAAATATCCATTTTTATCATTCCACCATTTATCTCCGGAAGTTCTGTCAAGAATACTTCCAACATATCTTGTATACAAATTATATAAAGGCATCTGGTTATTATCAGCAAGCACCTTGAAAATATTCTCTTTTACTACCTCGAGGGACGTTTTTGAATTAATTGTTTGAGAAAAACAGGACACAACAAAAATTTGAAAAAATACACATAAAGCAGGTGTAATTTTTTTCATTTTTCATTCTCCTTTCCAATTTCAGGTATGAGTGAAAAAATTTCATTTTTTATCTCTTCAAGACGGTTTTTGTCCTTTGCCTCAAATCTCATTGTAATCAAAGGCTCTGTAACAGATTTTCTTATCAGCGCCCAGCCATCATCAAATTCTATCCTCACTCCATCAAGTAGTGTTATCATACGCGGGGGATAATGTTTTCTAATCCTTTCAAGTATTTCGTCGCCATTTTTTATAGACATCCTGATATCAGGGCTTGTCGCATACATTGAGATACCCTGTGTTTGATAAGATATTGCCCCAATGTTTTGAACTATTTCAGCCATCTTTAATGTTGCAAAAAGTCCATCATCACCGCATATTTCTCTAAAAAAATAATGTCCTGATGCCTCACCGGCAAAGATAGCATTTTTTTTTAAGAATGTTGTCTTTATGAATGCATGACCTGATTTTTCCATTATTGGAATCCCTCCTTCTGATTCAATTGCATCTTTTACTATTTGAGAACACTTTATATCATAAACAACTGGTGCAGAAGGATTTTTTTTGAGTATATACCTTACATAAAGAACAATTGCAACATCAGAAGAAACAACATTTCCTTTTTCATCAACAAAGATCGCCCTATCTCCATCTCCATCATATGCAACCCCGAAATCTGCTTTTGATAAAACAACTGTTTCCCGTAATTTCTTAAGATTTTCGTATACTGCAGGATTCGGGGATCTATCTGGAAAACTTCCATCTGGCTTACAGAAAAGTTCAACAACATTATATCCGAGTTCTCTTAAAACCTGTGGTGCTATCTGCCAGAAACATCCATTACCTGCGTCAACAACTATCTTAAGGTTTCCGCCTTTGAAAAATTTTTTTATATATTTTTTATAATCATCAACCACATCAACACAGGAAATACTTCCCTTTCCTTGAAGGAATAAACCTTTATCAATAATTTGTTTTATTTCCTGAATATCCTGTGGGCTAACAGGGATTTTACCTGTAACAATCTTCATTCCATTATCATCTGGTGGATTATGGGACCCTGTTATCTGAACTCCACCATCTGCAGAAAGAAAACCAATAGCAAAATAAAATACAGGTGTTGGAACAATGCCAATATCAATAACATTACACCCTGTCCAAACAATCCCATCAATCAATGCAGATTTCAGTGTACCTGTGCTCTGACGATAATCCCCGCCAACAACAATTGTCTTTTGATTCATTAATGTTCCAATGGCTTTCCCTATATTTAATGAGATGCCCTCGTCCAATTCTATTTTATATTTTCCCCTGATATCACATGCCTTGAATATAGACATTTTTAAATATAATTCCTCAGTTTTAATTCTTTAATAAATTTCTGATATATCTCGTTATACCTATCAACCCAGTTTTTTTCGGGCTCATAGGTAGCAGTAATTTTAACCATATTTTCACAGGCAGAAACAAGATTTTGAAAGTATGTCCGCGAAGAAGAAATTATCGCAGAGCCAATAGCCGCACCTGTATGCTGCGGTTGGATAAGAATTTTCCCGAGTATTGACGCACGGATTTTATTCCAGGAAACACTTTTTGTTCCGCCCCCAGCAATTCTTATCTTCTCACCTATTTTTGCTCTGAGATCTTCAAGTGTTTGATATGCGAGTTTTTCAATATATCCAACCCCCTCGAGACAGGATGTGTACAACGTATTCTTATCACAACCTGCAGGTTCAAAACCCTCTGCCTGTGGATTTACAAAAGGAAACCTTTCTCCTTTTCCTGAAAGAGGATAACAAAGAAGACCTGTTGGTGCAATTTTTAATGCATTATTGTTAAGTTCATCCAGTTCGTCCTGGCTGAATTTTTTTGTAATATATTCACCCCCGGTATTACTTGCGCCTCCTGGAAGCCAGTACCCATCAGGATGTCTATGACTATAAATTCTACCAAAAGGATCCTTCAAAATTTCCTTTGTAACCCCTTTTATCACAAGAGTTGTCCCAAGTGTTGAATTCCAATCACCAGGGGTAACAGTTCCTGTTGAAACCTGCGAAGCGCATCCATCAGTCATCCCTGCAACAACAGGTATGCCAGGAGGAAGTCCTGTTTCCTCTGAACATCCAACTGATACAACCCCTATAACAGCACCCGGAGAAACAACCTCGGGCAGAATTTCTACTGGAATACCAAATATACTTTCAATCTCTCCAGGCCATGCTCCATCAATAAGGTCATATCCTGTTTTCAAAACATTTGTGTAATCACTTACGCAGAAATTGCCAGAAAGTTTCCCTATAAGATAATCAGTTGCGTGCACAACCCTTTTTACCCTGCTAAACACCTCGGGCATATTTTCTTTTACCCATAAAATCTTTGCAAGGGCATACGAGGAATTAAATTTATAACCCATTTTCTCTGTAATGTGATATAATCCCTTATTCAAAGCAATTGCCTGATCTTCACCCCTTCTATCACTGTAAAGAATAGCAGGCATAACAGGAAGATATTTCTCATCAAGCAGACAAATTGTACCTGATGTTGATGACGCTGATATAGCAGAAATACTTGAAATATTTATCTCTCTCAGTACCTTTCTCAAGCATAATACTGTTGATTGCCACCATTGATAAGGGTCCTGCTGGTGCCATCCATCTGGAAGTGGCCTGGATTGCAATGGAAAAAGATCCTCGGATTCACTAATAACCTCGCCCTTAGAATCAACGCATACAACCCTTGTTCCTTGTGTTCCAACATCAATCCCGAGAAAAATTTTATCCATATGATTTTACTCCTTTGATATCTCTGATTATACCATATTGAATTAAAAGTTTTCTGTTTGATAAAGGCCTGAACCTGATTAAAAAAATTGCGGAATTGAAGAATGCAAATCGTAAAATATAGTAAACACCTTTAGGTGCGATGTATTTATTGCGCCACAGGAAAAGACACTAGACTATAGTCCTCACTACATTTCTATTAAAAAATTATTTCATAAAAACAAATCCCCGGAATAAATCCGGGGATTTACTCCTGACTTAATCGCTTATATCAGTAGTGTGCATAAATATCCCACTCTTTGTATACTGTTAGCGCCTCAGAAATTGCTTCTGCAGTATCTGAAAGATTTATGGCAACATGGTGCTCAAAACCATTCATACATATAAAATTCAGCAATTTCTGCAGATTTTTTATCTCTGCAACGCCCACTCCGCCAAATGTTTTAAGTTTATCATCTGTCATTGAACCTTGACATACATATCCTTTTATTTTCCCAGAACAATCATCAGTTGATAACCTTAAAAGAGAAACCTGCCCTGGTTTTATCTTTCCTTCTACAGCACCAAAAGTTTTATCTTTACCAACAGTTTCTGCAAGTATTACATGATGGGTTATTACTGGTTTTTCGAGAATTTCTAATGGAAAATTACTACAGTGGAAAAGAACTGTTTTATCAGGGTCTTCCCCATAGTTATTGTTCCAGTCAACAATTGCACTCGGTTTTTCTGAAGCAAGTTGAAGAATATACATTGAAACCAGTCCTGTCACATCAACCTCGCAAGCAGCAGGTATACCCTTTTGACTGAAATACCCCATAACACCACATGGGAATATTCCAAGATTTTCCTGGATTGATGTCCAGCACTGAAAAGCAAATCCTTTTAATTCTCTTTCCTGTGTCCATTGTTTAATTGCTGTAATAAGTTTTGCCATCTTCATTACTGCTTTGTCTTCCTTTTTTACACAGATATAGTCAGTAAATTCCTTAAGATTTTTCTTAACATCTCCATCATTATCCTCAAGTTTTCCTATAATCCCGAGAAGGTCTGATAAATCCATTACATCAACTGAGATTCCATTTTTCTCGAGTATTTTTTCGCTATATCTGACTGTCTTAAATGCTTCTGGTCTTGTTCCTATTGCACCAATCTTCAGGTTCTTCAATCCCTTAATAATTCTGCATATTGCAAGAAATCTTAAAAGGTCTGAGCGAAAACCTTTGTCTTCAGGAGAAACAGTATGATTTGTGGTCAATGAATATTTAATGCCATACTGCTTAAGATTCCCGCATGCTGAAATCTTTCCACAAAAACTATCCCTTCTACTTGCAGGGTCCATTTTTTCGAGTTCATCAGGATACGCATGAACAAGAACAGGAACATCAAGTCCTGAAAGCCGCAGTGTATCAGCAATTGCTCTTTCTTCACCAAAATTAGGAAGCGTAACGATAATACCGCTTATTTTATCTGCATTCTTTTTGAAAAGAGAGGCACACTTTTTTGTATCTTCCCATGTTTCAACCTTTCCATACCTCGTATCCTGTTCTGAAAGAGCAATAACATCAACACCTGTATTTTTAAGAACATTTAACATTCTTTCCCTTCCTGCCTTACAAAGAATCTCAGGAAAACATGGCCTGTTTCCAACAATCAATCCAACTGTTTGTCTTTCCATTTCTTCCTCCTGTCAGGAAAATTTCATCTCTGGTTTGTTCTGCTTCATTGCATTATTTATTCTTTGTTTTAAGTCCTCTATGTGAATTGAATTATTTTTTTTATCAACAAGGACATTTATACCAGAACCAAAAATCTCAGATGTTACAAGATAATCATAATTACCGGCCTTTTTTACAGTTCCTTCTATTGTCAGCAATCCATCTTGATAATTAATAACCCCTCCGATTCTTCTGTAGTAAAAATTCTCACTCCCAAATTGTCTTCCTATGCTTCCGCTAAAACTTGATGAACCCAATTTCGCAAGAGCTTCTACAGCACCAATGTTAAGTTTTTGAGAAAAAGGTCTTCCAGGAACATTATCAAACCTTGCCATAAGTGAAACATTGTTTTTACCAAATTCCATAAAACAAATAAGGTTTACAATCCCTGTTACAAGTACATCAGGGTTCAGGTTATGAATAAGTTTCTCAAGATTTATCCTTTTAACATCAGCCTTTGCATAAAATTTCAAAGGATCCTTTGCTTCAGAAGACACAAAACTTATATTGCCCTTTCCATCATAAAGATTAAAAGTAATATTGCCTTTATATTTATCGTTGTAACTGATAATTTTTCCTTTTATTTCCCTGCAATTAATGTTTCCAAAACCAATTTTCTCTGCTTCTATGTTTATTTCTTTATTATCCTGAGAACCACTTAAAGCAAATGAACAACATGAAAAATTGTTAAAGCATATCTCTCCGGGTAAAGATAGAAATCCAGATATAAAAGGCAGATGTTCTTTTTTATCCCGAAATCCTTCTATATTTATTGAAATCCCTGAATTATTTTTAACCTTTATCTTTTCCTGCCATTTTTCCGGCAACTGCGAAATTATCTCATCAAGGTTTACACCTTCTGATTCAATCTTAAGGCTGAACTCTTCTGGACTGACAAACCCTTTAAGCAAAATCTTGCCACCTGATTGAGTGGTGATATTTCCGGATTCCACGAAACATTTTTTCTGCAGTATATCGTATGAACCCTTTGCATTTCCCGATAGTGGTTTGCTCTGTTTCTGAAAATAAAGATTTGAAAAACTCACATCAAACTTCAATAATTTAACAATATCCTTATTTATTATAACTGAGAGATTTCCGTTTATTACTCCTGCAAAAGGTAAACTTTCAATTCCGAATACTGTCCTTAATTCCTCAACAGAAAAATCTTTTACCTTCCCCTGTATCTCGCAGGTTTCCTTTCCCCATTTTACAAGTTTTCCAGAGACAAATATATTCCCAAATTTCTCCAGCCATACACTACCGCTTTTGATATTCACTTCGCCTGTTTTAAAATTTCCCTGGATTTCTCCTGAAAAATTAATCTTTGAATTTCCAGAAGGTAAAACAATGCTTCCAGGACCTTCAAAAGCAAGCAATTGAGTTGTTCCAAAAACAAGGCTTTTCCATGGAAGTTTTATTGTGCTTCTCGCATTTAACTCGATATACGGCTTATCAAAAATCTTCCATTGAAATTTAAACACCTTTGCACATGTATGGGTCAAGAAAAAACACAGTTTTATCTTTCCATCAGTAGCATTATGTGTTTTAATCCCAAGAAAAACTGGAGTTAAAATCCAGATAAAAACAAAAACCACGATTATCCACAGAAGGACTTTTGTTTTTTTATTCATTAAGATTTCAGATGTCTATCGAAAAATTCAAATGCCTTTCCTGCTGCAAAACTATGTTCTCCTGGAAATATCTCAATCCAGAGGTTTTCATCTTTTCCTGATGCCTTGTATGCTTTTTTTATTTTTTCGTGCGCCTCAAGAGCAGAATGAAGCCAGAAACATGTATCATTTGCGCCTGATTCAACAAGAAGTGGTCTGGGGGCAATGGCTCCAATTACATCTCCAACATCTGCATATTGATAAAGCCCGGGGACAAGCTGACTCCCACAGAAATTAGGTCTATTGATTGCATAATGAGCAACTGTTGTTGCATAACAAATAATATCAGCGGCTTTAATTCTATCATCAAGCAGGGTAATATATGTTGTCATTGTTCCACCCTGAGAAAGCCCCATACAACCAATTTTTTCTGGATTAACATTTTTCTTTGTAAGTAAAAAATCAATAGCCCTCATTCCATCAAATATATTTGCACCGAGAAGCGTTCTTCCGAGTAAAAGATGCTGTATAAAATAAATATTACACTTATCCCTTCCAGGGAATATATTAGAATCATAACCACATCTTTCTCCGAATCCTCTCCAGTCAGGAACAATCGTAATATAACCACGTTTTGCCATTATCTCGCCATAATTATAATTAGCAGATTTGATGCCATTTATTCTTTCTGGCTGGTTAAAATGAACTCCAGCGACAGGGTCCTTTCCATAAGGACCATGCCCGTGACAACAAAGAATTGCAGGTAGTTTCTTCTCTGAAGTTTTAGGAGTTAAAAGATACAGAGGCATCCAACAATCTTCTTCTGTTTGAATCAGGTATTTTTCTCTCGTAAAATCTGGAAAATCCTCAACACTGCACAGTTGCGGATTAAGAGGCGCTGGTTCAGGAAAATTTCCGAGAAGTTCTTTTACTTTTGATTTCAATGTGTCCCGCCATTTTTCAAATGACTGGCCATTTACAGGATTCACTCTGTCAATAGCCATTGATGGCTTTGTTCTTTTATAAAGTTTGTATATAAAATTATCTATTACCTGTGGCGCATCATTATAATTTGGCATTTTTTCCTCCTTTTTGTTCAGGTCTTTTCAACAATCTCAATCACTGTTTTTATACTTCCAGGTACCTTGTGAACATAATATGTATTGGGTACATCAAGGATATTTTTGTTAAATTGATTTTCTGCGAGAGCAGTATAGTAAATCACTTTTGTTGTCTGATATTGGTTAAACCCTTTAAGGTACCCACCGAGATTCCCACCGTAACCCATATTCATTAAATCCACAATTGCTACATCTATCTCTGGCTTATTTCTATCAATCACTGCCATCGCTGACGAAGCATCTCTATATTCGAGAACTTCAAACCCTCTTCGTTTACACTCAATAACAAGCAGTTTTCTTATTGTATCATCATCCTCAACTATCATTACAACCTTTGCGTTCTGAGTAGTTTTTTCGTCTCCTGTATCAACCATAATATACCTCTTTGTTTCATAATATTAAATAAACACATAATTTATCGTATTATAAGTCCTGCCTCTGTGATATGTCAAAAACACTGTATCAGGATAAATTCTCATATAAAAATAATCTTTGGGAAATTGTTTGCACACAATATTTTAGCAGGGAATCTCAGGCAAGTAAAAAAATATTTCTCGTTTGCCATTGTATATAGATATACTTATTCTCATTCTTCGAAAGCACGGGTTAGTAGAAGTTTTCTATTTTCCTTGCCTTATTAAAGTGGAAACTTGCAGAGGAAACACATCTAAAGGTGCTCACTACAAAAAACAAAAGCAAGATACACAAACATCGGGTTGACCAGTTGGTCTATAAATTATATGATTTTATATAGAGATTAAAGGTTAAAAGGAATTTTTCAGAAATATAGTCCAACCATTGTTTACGAAAAAAGTAATAGAGAGTAGAAATAAAATGAAAAACAAGAAGATAACGGCTGATGAAATAATAAGGATGTTAGGGGAGAACAAAGAAATTCTGAAAAAATATGGTGTTAAAAAAATCGGCCTTTTTGGTTCTTTTGTCAGAGGACAGCAGAAAAAAAACAGCGATATAGATTTTCTTGTAGAATTTGAAAAGCCTGATTTTGATAATTTTATGGAGTTATGCTTTTTTTTAGAGGAATTATTCAATAGAAGGGTTGAATTAATAACTAATGATAGTTTAAGTCCATATATCAAGCCATACATTGATAAGGAGGTAAGGTGGTATGAAACAGGACATACTATATCTTAAACATATCCTCGAAGAAATAAACTTTCTTTTGAAAGAAACCAGATTAATTACCTATGAAGATTTTATTTCAAATGAACTATTAAAAAGGGGTTGCACCAGAAGTTTCGAAATAATAGGTGAAGCAGTAAAACATATCTCGAGTGGACTTAAGAATAAATACAAGGATATTGAATGGAGAAAAATTGCCGGAATGAGAGACAGAATCATTCATTATTATTTTGGGGTGAATTATAATATTGTCTGGCAAACCATCAAGGATAAACTGCCAGAACTTAAAAGAAAAATCAAAGACGTTATAAATACCGAGGGACTTTAGTCCCGTGTCCTTTCATAACAACATAAATACATCGCACCTAAAGGTGCTTACTACATTGCCTCTTTTTATATTCCGGCTCTTCCATATTCACGATAATATTTTAAGCCTTCAATGAATGTTAAAACATTTTCTCTGTTTGTGCCTGGTGTAATTGAACTGGAAGCAGCAAGAAAAAGCCCTGTTTCTGGACCATTATCAACAAGGTATTTCATATGTTTTCTTACAGTATCAGATGTTCCCCGTGGAAGCACATCGGTTACTGATACACCAGCAACTATTATCATTGTTTCTCCATCTTTTGATTTAAGTTTGCATATCTTTTCATAGTCCATCCCTGCCTCATATTGAAACCCTTGAAATCCTTTGATTCCACAGTCAATTAAATACGGAATAAGTTCCATAAGATTCCCATCACAATGCCATATAAGGTTTATTCCTGTTTTCAGTACAGGATTTATTGATCTTTCAAAATGTGGAAGCCAGAGTTTTTCAAGTGATTTTATGTTCACAAGTAGTCCTCTTGAATCAGCCATATCATGGTCAAGGCGATACAAAAGAGGAAGTTTTCCTTCGATGATTGCTCGGACAGCAGCCAGATTATGGATATACGCATAGTCCGCCTGGACAGAAAAAAGTTTTTCCATTACATCAGGATAAAGGGCATATGCCATTAGATAGTTTGAATATCCATAATATGTGTAGGCAAGTCCAGGAAATCTTATATATCCATACCCTGATTTTAAGATATCCGGGCCGAGTTTTCTCTGGATTGATTCTTCTTGCTTGATGATATCTACAACTGTTTTTTCCTCGTCAAATTCTTTTATTGCTTTGATACACGCTGGAATTTCAAATTTTTCTATATGTTCAACAACTGCCTCAGGACTATTTATCTTAATTCCATCAATGATAATTGTTTCAAGACCTGTGGTGGGGGTTCTTTTTGTGCTGGATTCAAATCCTTTTTGAGTCATTGTCAATGGATTATCAGGAATAAACTGATCAAGACAATTAACCCCTATATTCCTGACATATCTAAGGTATGTTTGCTCTGGTTGTTTGACATAAGTTCCTGGATTAACTCCTGCAATCTCTTCGAGAAGAGGAATATCCATTAGATGCGTAAAAAAGGTAGGAATACCCTTTGTTGGTTTTCGCTCTATTGTATCAAGTGCCAGACGCTGTCCAGAATTAAACATTTGTTATTGGTAGGTGCTACTTGATTTTTTTACTTTTGTTTTTTCTCTCGACGCGACTCTTTAGGAGGGGGCAAGCCCCCTGCCTAAGGATCCGCAACTGCGGACCCATTCTCCCCCAAACATGAGGGACTTCTTCCCTCATACTCCCTTGTAGTGTGCTGTACTTTGTTTTCAAATGTATCCTTGCTATCTGAACCAGCACACCGGTGTCGTGTCTTATAAATCTCTTTATTTTTGTTTTTTCTCTCGACACGACACTTTAGGAGGGGGCAAGCCCCCTACCTAAGGATCCGCAATTGCGGACCCATTCTCCCCCAAACATGAGGGACTTCTTCCCTCATTCTCCCTTGCAGTGTGCTGTACTATGTTTTCAAATGTATCATTGCTATCTGAACCAGCACACTATATAGAAAATAAAACCTTCATTGCTTCACGAACGCCTGTTCCTGGTTCAACCTTATATCCATATTTATTCAGCATAAGTTCAATGCCAGCAATCACTGCGATTGTATCAAATTCATCCTGATATCCAAAATGGGATATCCTGATAACCTTGCCTTTTAGTTTATCCTGACCCCCTGCAACAGACATACCAAAGTCCTTACGCATATCAGAACAGAATTTTTCTCCGTCAATTCCTTCAGGAAGGACTATTGCTGTTACTGCATCAGAGGGTGATTTTGAAAAAAGATTAAGACCTATTGAAGCCATAGCGTTTTTTACCGCCAGAGCCCTTCTTCTGTGTATCTGCCACAGATTTTCTATGCCTTCTTGTTTTATATTTTCAAGTGATTTTCTTAATCCAACAACAAGTCCAACCGCCATTGTAAAAGGAAAATCAAACTTCTCCATTGCCTTCTTATATTTTTTCAGGTTAAGGTAATATCTCGGCATCTTTGAATTATTAATCTTTGTCCACGCCTTTTCACTTATGGATATAAATGAAATACCTGGTGGCAAACTCAATGCCTTCTGCGAGCCAGATACAAGAGCATCTATATTCCACTGGTCTGTTCTGCATTCCACTGCACCGAGTCCACTTATACCATCCACAACAAAAACGGTTTCTGGTTTTCTGGAAACAATTTCTCCAATACCTTTTATATCATACGAAGTCCCAGTTGATGTCTCAACAAGGGTTGCAAATACTGCTTTTATTTCTGGTTGATTATTCAATGTATCTTCTATCAATCTAAGGTCAACAGGATTCCCCCAGCCCGACTCAATCACAACAGGTTCACAGTTATATGTTTTAATAAGTTCAACAAATCTTTCTCCAAATTTGCCTCCTGATATCACAAGTGCCTTATCTCCTGGAGAAAGTAAATTTACAACTGATGCCTCCATTGCAGCGGTTCCTGAACCAGCAATAATAAAAACATCGTTTTTTGTCTGGAAGAAATATTTCAAACCCTCTACTGCCTGTTGTGCAATTTGAAGGAATTCCGGTGTTCTGTGATGAATTATTGGTTTTGCCATTTCGAGAAGAACATCCTCAGGAACTGAAATTGGTCCTGGTGTGAAAAGTCGTTTTTTCATAGATCCTCTCCTGATTGTACTGGAATAAGTGTTTTATCTGGTTGTTTTGATTCATCCTCGATAAGGGCAACCTTCAAAACATCCATTACATTATCTACAAGAATAATTTTTAGTTCATTCCTGACCTTTTCAGGGATTTCGTCAAGATCTTTTTCATTTTCTCTCGGAATAATAACAGTTGAAATATCTGCTCTGTGTGCAGCGAGAATTTTGCTTTTCAGCCCGCCTATCTTCAAAACCTTTCCCTGCAGTGTAATTTCTCCGGTCATCGCAATATCACACCTTGTTTTCTTTCCTGAAAGAGCAGAAACAAGCGCTGTTATTAAAGTAACCCCTGCAGATGGCCCATCTTTTGGAATTGCGCCTTCAGGCACATGAATATGAACATCTGTTTTTTCTGCAAAATCAGGAGATATACCAAGTTTTTCTGCATTTGCCCTAACAAAACTCATCGATGCCTGGGCTGATTCTTTCATAACAGAACCAAGTTGCCCTGTAAGAATAAGTTTTCCCCTGCCCTTCATAAGGAGTACTTCTGTAAAAAGTATGTCTCCGCCATACTCAGTCCATGCCATGCCAGTGGCAACTCCAACCGCTGGTTCCTTTGCCCTGGTAAGAGATGTGTATTTTTCTGGACCAAGGTATTCAGTAAGATTGTTCAGGTTAACCCTGTAAGGAAATTTTGGTTGTTTTGCCTCAATAATCTGTTTTGTGACCTTTCTGCAGATAGCGGCTAACTGTCTTTCGAGGTTTCTCACACCTGCCTCTCTCGTATATTCCTTAACAATTTTTATGATTGCATTATCAGATACACTTATTTCTTCTGGTTTTAATCCATGTTCAGGAAGCAGTTTCGGTATTAAAAAATTCCTTGCAATCTGAAGTTTTTCCCAGCTTGTATAACCAGGTAGATAAATAATCTCCATTCTGTCGAGAAGAGGCGCAGGTATAGTAAATTCTGTATTTGCAGTGGTTATAAAAAGAACCTTTGAGAGATCAAACTCAACCTCGAGATAATGGTCTGAAAACATATGATTCTGCTCTGGGTCTAAAACCTCGAGAAGAGCGCTTGAAGGATCCCCCCTGAAATCAGTCCCGAGTTTATCAATTTCATCAAGAAGAAAAACAGGATTATTTACCCCTGCCTTGCGTATTGATTGAATAATTCTTCCCGGCATTGAACCTATATATGTTCTTCTGTGTCCTCTTATCTCTGCCTCGTCTCTAACTCCTCCGAGAGAAATCCTTACGAATTTTCTTCCCATACACCTTGCTATTGATTTACCGAGGGAAGTTTTTCCACATCCAGGAGGTCCAACAAAACAAATGATTGGACCTTTTAAGGAATCTGTCCGTTTTCTAACAGCAAGATATTCTATAATCCTTTCTTTTACCTTCTCAAGCCCGTAGTGGTCCTCGTCGAGAACCTTTCTTGCGTTTTCTATATCAAGATAATCAGATGTGGCTTTGTCCCATGGCAAAGCAATAAGCCAATCAAGGTATGTCCGGATAACAGTTGCTTCAGGCGACAAAGGCATTGTTTTACTTAACCTTGCAAGTTCCTCAAGTGCTTTTTCTTCTGCCTCCTTTGACATCTTGGCTGCGAGTATTTTTTCTTTTAATTGTGCAAGTTCGGGATTTTCAACATCCTTGCCGAGTTCCTGCTGTATGGTTTTCAATTGTTCGGAAAGGAGGTATTCCTTCTGAGTTTGTTCAACCTTTTTCAATACCTTGTTCTGTATTTCCCTCTGTATCTCAAGAATACTGATTTCTGAATTAACAATCTCTATAAGTTGTTTCAGACGTTCCTTAACATCAATCGTTTCAAGAACAAGTATTTTATCTTTGAATTTCAATGGAAGATATCCTGCAACTGAATCAGCAACCTTTGAAGGATCATCAATTGTATTGAGTGTTCCATAAAACTCTCTCGGCACAGATGTATTCAGGTTGATATATTTTTCGACAAGTTGAAGTAAAAATCTTGAAAGTGCCTCTGTCTCTTTATCTTTTACAAACTTTTGACTTATCTCCTCAACAGTGCATGAAAAAAATTTTCTTCCTGAAACCACGCTCGAAATCTTAACTCTGTCAGTGCTTTCGACAAGAATCTTCATTGTACCACTCGATTCCCTTAATGCCTGAACAATTTTAGCCCTTACTCCAGTTGGATAAAGATCGTTAATGGATGGGTCTTCTACCTTCTGGTCTCGCTGAAAAGCAAGAATAATCATATTACTTGTACTCATCGCATCTTCAACTGCATTGATAGAACGTTGCCTTCCCACAAGAAGCGGGATGACCATATTTGGAAATACCACTATGTCCCGAAGCGGTACAAAAGGAACAATATTTTTTTTCTTATTTCGTTTATTTTCTGTCATTTTTCATCCTTATTATTACCATCCGGATATATAATCTTATCTGCTAGTCCATATTTAACTGCTTCATCAGCATTCATAAAATAATCTCTTTCAGTATCTTTTTCTATTTTTTTCAGACTCTGTCCGGTATGGTGTGATAAAATTTCATTTATTATTCTTCTCAAACGTATCATCTCTTTTGTATGAATGCTCACATCTGTTGTTGTTCCACCAATTTCTCCAAAGGGTTGATGAATTAAAACCCTCGAGTGTGGAAGTAGAAATCTTTTATCCTTTTTCCCTCCAGCAAGAAGCACTGCGCCCATGCTGGCTGCTTGACCTATACAATATGTTGCAACATCACACCTCACAAATTGCATGGTATCATATATTGCAAGCCCTGCAGTGATTGAGCCACCAGGCGTATTCAAGAACACGCTTATATCTTTGTTTGAATCCTTATTCTGTAAAAAAAGAATCTGGGCAATTACAGTGTTTGCAACAGCATCATTTATGGGAAATCCTATAAAAATTATTCTATCCTCGAGAAGGCGCGAGTATATATCATACGCCCGTTCTCCTCGCTCTGTAACCTCAATAACATATGGAACCAATTGATTAAAGTTGCTGAGTTTTTTTTCTGTCTTCATAATGTTTTTCTTCTCCTGGAAGAACAATGCTTTTTATATTACTCGCATTGTTTTTAATAACCTCAAATGCTTTCTCAATCCTTAGATCTTCCCTTATATCCTCAATTTTTCCATTACTGGCAAGTTTCTTTCTCACAGTTTCTACATCCTCACCACTTGTAAGAGAAATTCTTGAAATCTCCTTTTCAACATCTTCATCAGATACCTCAATCTTCTCAATATCCGCAATCTCAGAAAGAATAAAATACTTTTTCAGTTGTTCTTCGGCTATAGGCTTCATTTTTTCAAAAATTTCCATTGCAATTTTTTCAACCTCTTCATTGGTTTTACCCTTGGTATCCATATAACCTAACTGACGCTTCATAAGATCCCATGCTCTTTGACGCATTAGTTTCTCAGGAATTTCAACCTTGCTATTTTCAAACAATTGCTTCCAGAGTTGTTCCTCTTCCTGATTTTTTGCCCTGTTTGCACTTAATTGTTCGAGTTGTTGCCTTATTTTCTTTTTCCAGGCAGCACGTTTTTCAAGGTCTATGATTGTACTCGCAAACTCTTTCTTTTTCTCGAGGTCAACAAGAACATTGTCAACCATTTCTTCTGTAACAGGTTCTGGATCTACTTGTTTTACAACAAGTCCCTTATACTTATTAACAACAACCTCTGGCCTTATTTCAAAATAAAGACAGAAATTCAAGGTTTCTCCAAGTTTTACATCAGAAATCTCTGGTTCGATCACAGGTACAAGTCCTGATTGGTCTAAAATTGTTATGTATGATTCTTTAATCAATCGTTCAACAATCTTTTTTTCTATTTCATCTGCAAATCTGGTTTCTATTATCTGTATCGGAACCTTGCCTTTTCTAAACCCAGGGATTTCTGCTGTTTCCTGGATTTCTTCAATAATGGCTTTCTTTTCTTTGCTAACCCTTTCTGCTTCAATTTCAACCAAAATTTTCCTGCCGTATTTTGGAAGTTCCTGGATTTCTGTTTTCATTTAGATGCTCCCTGGTGAAAAAGTTTTCTAATATTTGAAAAAATTTTGAGAGCGGGGTACGGGAATCGAACCCGTATAATCAGCTTGGAAGGCTGATGTTTTACCACTAAACTAACCCCGCATAAAGTTATTGTAATTCTTTACTGGACATGCCTTAAATATCTAATCTTTTAGATTTTCCTTTCAATATCTACCAATCTTCAACTAATTCAGTTGGCCAAGGATTTACAAATATAATTTCTCGACATTGTTATTTTATCAAAATTTAAGAAAAAATCCAATATAAGTATGGAAATCAAAGTTCTCCTTTTAAAAAAGGTGGGGGGGAGTAGTTATTAGCAGTGCATCCTGACTTTTGTAACCTATATTTTTGGGCTAGATTTTTTCTATCCTAATAATTTTCCTGCTAACTCGGGCACATCAGACAGGTTGACAAAACCCAATAGTGGTATAAAATACGGTATCTAAAAGAAACTGCCAGGGCTTATACCGATGTATATTCCCGAAAAAAGTGTCAACGCCCTGATTTTCTCAATAAACAGGGCTGAAAGAATCAAAACACATACAGTTTCCTGGAAAAAAGTGTAAAGATTACAGTTCAGTAGAGTTTTTATATCAAAGAACCTGAACAAAAGATTATGTAGAAGATGCAGGGGAAAACAATCATAAATTACTATGCAAATACCAGATGGATTACTGTCAGTTGCCAGAAGCATCAGACCAATTACTTCAAAAGATGCTGGTAAAATAATAAAATCCTGTTAAATGGAAAAACATGCTTCAAGAATAATGATTGTTTCAGGGGAAATTTCTGGAGATCAGTATGCTGGACTGCTCGCATTACAATTGAAAAAACTTTCGTCTGATATAGATATTGCCGGGATAGGCGGTAAAAAACTAAAATCTACGGGCATCAGAATTATTCTGGAAAATCCAGTTTCAGGTGATTTTGGAATTACCTCAGTATTAAAAAATTTATGGCCGCATATAAGATTCTTGAAACAATGTAAAAAAGCAATAGAAAAAGAAAATCCAGACCTGATAGTTTTTATAGATAATCCTGGTTTTAATCTTGCACTTGCAGAAAAACTTAATAACTTTAGAAAAATATATTATGTTCCTCCAAAGATATGGGCGCATAATTATCAAAGAATTTTTTTAATAAAGAATCTTTTTGATTCTGTTATTACAATATTTCCCTTTGAAAAACAACTGTATGAAAAAGAGAATATTCCTTCGTATTACTTTGGACATCCTGTTGTTGACCTTATTTGTGAATATGAAGATTTTAATGATTTTTTACAGAAAATGAGAATCAGAAAAAACAGCCAGATTATCGGCATTTTCCCTGGCAGTCGAAAAGAAGAAATAAGAAACATTTTTCCCTTAATGATAAGGGCTGGCTACGAGGTTAAAAAAAAGTATCCTTATGTGGATTTTATCGTATCCTGTGCTGATGAAAGCCTTTATGAGATTTTGAAAACAATGATTGAAGGTGAAAAAATTGATTGGCGCATATGGAACGGTTCAGCACATATACTTGCGAAAAACTCGCAGGTTGCACTAACAGCAAGCGGCACAATGAACCTTGAACTTGCAATCCTCGGAATCCCGATGATTGTTTTTTATAAGATGGACAGGATAAATTATTCTATTGCAAAAACCATAGTACATTGTAATTATATAAGTCCTGTAAACATTATCACTGGTAAAAAAATTGTTGAAGAGTTTATACAGGATGTCAATTGGAATAGGTTTATGAGGATATTCAGTGAAATTTTTGAGCAGGGTGAGAAAAGAGAAAAACATATACAACAGTTAAACCATCTGCGTTTGATACTGGGAGAAAAAGATGTAAGCGCAAGGGTTGCAGATTTTATTATGGAAAAACTAAATGAAAATAATAAAAGAGTATCTTAAACTTCGAAGGTATGTATTTATACAACAGGGATATTTCTGGGCAGGTCTTTTTACAAGTATACTTTCAACCCTTTTTAATGCTGGATCCCTGACAACAGTAGTTCCATTAATAGACCGAATATTTGCAGGAAAACCCATAATTATGCCAGAAAGTATACCTGACATCCCTGGACTCGAGGCATTTGTATCTCGATTAAATACAACGGAACCATTAACATTATTAAAAGCAGCCATAGGATTTTTAATTCTGATGGTTGTATGTAAAGGAATTACATTTTATTATCAAAACTATTTCTTGAGAACTTTTGGAAATAGAATTCTTACAAACATAAGATTTTATATTTACAAGAAAATACAGTATCTATCAATGGAGTTTTTTGCAAGAAAAAAAACAGGGGAACTTACATCAAGAATCTTGATAGATATTAGTATGCTCGATAATGTGTTATCTCGAGAGATTCCTCTCTTAATACTGAATATCTTTCAGGCAATAATCTTTTTAACCATTATCCTTGTTATTGACTGGAAACTTACGATACTTTCTCTTTTGATATTCCCTGTAATGTTATTTCCCATACTCAATCTGAGTAAAAAACTACGGAAAATCACAAAATCAATACAGATATCCTGGGCTAATCTTAGCAA
Organism: candidate division TA06 bacterium ADurb.Bin131; assembly: GCA_002070645.1. Taxonomy (GTDB): domain Bacteria; phylum Ratteibacteria; class UBA8468; order B48-G9; family DTJG01; genus DTJG01. Next base: position 19,897 of record MWDQ01000022.1, on the reverse strand, counting down.
TATAATCCACGAAAGTATCTATGGACAATCAGTCATTAAGGCATATAACCAGGAACAAAATATCATAGAAAAGTTTAAAAAGGAAAATGAATCAATATTTCGTGCGCATGTTTCAACAATAAGAAGGACTTCTCTTATAGGCCCTTTTTCAGAACTTCTTACAACAATTGGTGGGTCGTTAATAATATTTGTAGGTGTTGAAAAAGTATTGAATAATGAATTTTCATCAGGATTTTTAATTATGTTTATTGCAGGTCTTATTTCATTAATTGGACCAGCAAAAGCAATTATGAACTCAATTGCCTATATATATATGGCAAGTTCAACCCTGCCGAGGATATATGGAATCTTTGAAGAAAAACAAACTGTCTGTGATACTGGAACAATGGAATGTCCTGATATTAAATCAGGTATCACCTTTAACAATGTTAGTTTTAACTATGATAAGGTACCTGTTTTAAGAAACATATCACTCCACATCAAGGTTGGTGAACAAATTGGAATTGTTGGACCTATTGGAGTGGGAAAAAGCTCACTTATTAATCTTTTATTAAGGTTGTACGAGCCATCAGAGGGAGAAATACTTTTTGATGAAATAGACATAAGAAAATTCACACTAAAAAGTTTACGAAGTAAGATTGGCCTTGTTACCCAGGAACCAATAATCTTTTCTGATACAGTAAGAAATAATATTTGTTTTGGAAGTGAAAATTTCACTGAAGAAGATTTTCAAAAGGCAGTATCCATAAGCAGGGTCTCTGAGTTTATAGGTAAATTAAAGGATGGCTATGATACTGTTGTTGGGGAAAGAGGCCATACTCTTTCTGGCGGACAAAAACAATTGATATGCCTTGCGAGGGCAATACTAAAAAATCCTCAGATTCTTGCTTTTGATGAGGTAACAGCATCCCTTGATAGTCAGTCAGAAAAAATACTTCATCAGGCACTTGAAAGTGTAATGGAAAATCGTACTGTTATCTTTGTTGCTCATCGCCTTGCAACAGTAAAAAATATGGATAAAATCGTTGTATTAAAAGATGGGAAAATTGAGGAAATAGGCACACATAATCAACTTATTGAAAAAAATGGTTTTTATGCCAAACTCTGGTCATACCAGCACCAGGGATAATTGGTTTACTTCTGGCCATAACCTCCGCCATGATATCTTTTGTACCATTTTTCTATCTCTGCCAGAACCATTGGTTTAACCTCTATCCCCTTTGTCTTGCCGAGAAAGATTGCAAACAGATTTATTTTTGCAAAATATTCTGTCATCAATGCCGCAAATACTGCTTTTTCCGGTGTAATATCAAAACTAAATACACCATGGCTGCCAAGAATAATTGAAGGACATCCCTCCCTTTTATAATTAAGAATACTTTTCCCAATATTATTTCCTCTGTTATCAGCATAATCACTAACAGGAATCTCCCCCCCAAAAACATCTGCCTGACCTGTTGTTAAACATGGGACAGAAATCTTACAGGCAGCAAAAACACTTGCATAAGGAGAATGGGTATGAACAACCCCACAAACATCCTTCATATGTGCATAAATAAAAACATGATGAATCCAATCAACAGATGGTTTTAGTTTGCCTTCAACAGTATTTCCATTGATATCAATCCCAACAATGTCTTTAAGTTTTAGATTCTCGTATGGTACACCACTCGGTTTTATGTATATAATGCCTTTTTTTCTATCCATACCACTTACATTACCCTGGGTTCCAACCACAAGGCCATATCTCGGTAAAAGAAGATTTGCTTCATATACGCTTTTTTTTAGATTTTTCATATTACATTTTCCTGCAATTTACTTTGTAATTTACAAGTCCCTGGTTGTTCTCCAATTTTTCTTTCCATCACATATCATCTCTCGTATGTTTTTTCATAACATCAGAAATACATCGCACATAAAGATGATTACTACATTGTTTGAATGTTTTATTTATTCCACACTGGCTCAAAAACAATATTATTTATCCAGTATTTTACAGGATCTTTAACTGTTATAATCAGTTCATACCCTTCCACGCCTTCATTATTATAAGGACACTGCACCTGTATCATCTTCCAGGAATTCTCAACATTGACTGACTTTGTAAAAATCGGGATAGTTCCCTGAGTATCCTGGTTCCTTAATAATCTGACGATACTGGATTTTTGGTCAGGATATTCAACACCTTTAACTGTAAAAACAATCTCTGTCTTTTTCTCTGCCTTTACCCATAATTTAAGGATATGAGAATGTTCTGGCACATGATGAAGTTTAATATATATCTGCCCTGTTTTTTTATTGTTTGTGGGTTCTACTCTTAATGAATTAAGGTTATTTCTTTTCTCCTTTTTATCAACAACATATCTTGTTATCCCCATTCTGTTGAAATTTTTTTGTGTTTCATCGTCAAGTACCTTATATTGAAAAAGATTAAACCTGCTATAGCAGTTTGCCTTTTTTAATCCATAGTTTTCTGGTTTTACCTTAACAGGCACTGTTGATATTAAAACATTATTATTGTCTATAATATTGCCATAAACAAGCATTTCAATGCCTGGCTCAACAACAGGAATTTCTGCGGTTATCATATTTCCCTTTATTTCTGCTGGAAAAACAAGATGATTCCTGTGCACCCACCATTTCCATGGAGAAACTTTTCCATAACTTACAATAATCTTGGCCTCATTCACCTTGTTTTCGCCTGAAAATGACCACATGGCATAAAGTTTATTGTTTTTTTTCTGGATATTAAGTGAAGAAACATTATTATATGGTTTTCTTATGTGTTTAAGATAAATGTCAAACCAGGAAAATAATTGTTCGTCAACCTCTTCTGGAAAGCCATGCTCCCACAGTGGAACAATAGCCATCCTTTTTTCTCCAATGGAATCTTCGTATGTTTTTGTTACTGAAGAAAAATAAAACCAGTTGTCATTCGCAGCAACACCCCACAAAAATGGAATCTTTCTATATCTTAATCTCAAAGCAGGGTCTATTGTTTTGTTCCAGACATCAACATCCTCAAGATTTTCAAGTTGTGTAAACTGAGGGATATGGGTTCCAAGCGACATATTTCCACCAGCAAAAAATGCCATTCCACATTTTAATCTTGGATCTGCGCCTGCAATAAGGGTTGAAAAAAACCCTCCATAAGAAGAACCACCTATCCCTATTCTATCAGGATCAACCTCTGGTATTGTCGATAAATAGGTAATTGCCCTCATCTGAGCAATAGCATAGTGCGTCATATTGCCATTTTCAGGATTTTTTGTGTCAAACCGCACATTTGGATTCCATATTGAATGAGGAAGTGTAATACACATACACACATATCCTCTGCTAGCAAATAATTCTGGCATTCCTTTGTTCGCTGGTGCCATCCCTGACTGGCTCCAGAATATTGCTGGAAGTTTATTCGCACCTTCGGGAAATCCAATAATCCCATAAATTCTAACTGGTTTTTCTTGATATACCTCAGATGTAAATTCGACCTCCTGAATAATAATGTTTCCTTGTTTTGTTGTACTTATAATTTTGACATCGAGCGGATCATTAATAATTGAGTTTATGTTAAAAATCGGATCGACAAAATCAGTTCCAGCAAAAAGAACAACCCAACCCATGATCAAAAATAATATAATTTTTTTCATTGTTCCTTACCTGTTTTTCCAGTAATCGTGATATTTTTCGAAGGATGTAATAACTGCAGCAATGTTTTCAATTGGAGTACCGGGATATGCTCCAAACTTCATAAACAGTCCACCATTTTGGGAACCAAGTTTCTTCACGCAATTGAAAATGTGTTCATCAATATCCTGAGGAGTACCAGAGTATGTTATCTTCTGTCTGTCAATATCAAGGTCTATACATATTCTTCCTTTTAGTATTCGTTCAATATTATCAATGCCATTTACAAGATCCTGAGGGTTTAATATACTTAAACCGCACTCAATTAAATCCTCCATAATAGCAACAATCCAGCCATCTGTATGAAGACCTGCATGAACCTTATTCTCCTTGCAGAGAGTAAAAAACTTTTTGAAGGATGGTTTTATGTATTTTCTCCAGGCAGATGGACTAATTGGCAAAGAATTTTGCAGTCCAAGATCATCTCCAAAACCTATGGTGTCAACACCTGTTTCAATCCATTTCTTTATAACCTTTAACCAGTAATCCTCTATGATTTCTATCAAACGATAAAGATTTGGGTTTTCCTCGGCAAAATCAATCATTACATTTTCATAACCCCGAAGATAGGTTAAAAGTAAGAAAAAAAATCCATGATCAATACCGCCTCCAGTAAGAATTCCCTTTTCTTTTGCCTCCTTGACATCCTTTTTTGCTTTTTCCCAGTCAACATATTTATCAGGATCTGGTGGAATATAGGTATCAAGTTTTGACCAATCATCGAGCGGATGTTCAATAACCTGGCCATCAAGATAATCTATTGGATAAATCCATAAACAACCCCATTTATCCCTTATTTTATTACCTGCGCGACGCGTTTCATCCTTGCCAGCAAAAATTTTTACGTCAGGACATTCATTTTTTATTTTTTCAAAAAACTCAGCATGTTTTTCCCAGACAGGCCACGCAATTGAAACACTCGAAAATATCTCTCCATCACCTCTCAATTCAATACATCTTAGCATTCTTTCTCTCTCTGTCATATTTCTCCCTTATGATCTAATGAATATTGTTCTTAGGGATTTTATCATAAATTTTATAATATTGTAATAACGAGTATGATTTGGACGCAAAAAAGTATTTCCAAATAGTAGGATTCTTCTGTATTATCATCGTTTATTTTCTGGCAACAAGGGTTATTGCCAGAAAATTGAATGAAAAGAAAAATTATAGTAGTATAATAACATCCTCTAGGCTTACTTTATTTTCAGGAATCTAATTTCTTAAATCTTTATGCGGTTCAATATAATTGGAGGAATAAATGAAATCATATATTATTATTGATTCTTCAAAGGTTATCGGCAAAAAAAATCAAAATTTTTTTGGTTCGTTTATTGAACACGTCCACAATTGTTTATACCCAGGAATTTTCGACCCTCAGTCGATTTTTGCTGATAAAAATGGATTGAGAAAAGATGTGCTCGAGGAAATTAAAAAATTGAAATTGGGAACAATAAGATGGCCTGGAGGTAATTTTTCATCCTGGTATCACTGGATTGATGGTGTAGGTCCGGCAAAGAATAGAAAAAGGAAACTTTCTTATGCTGATGATATAACCCGTGAAGAAAGCAATCTTTTTGGCACAGATGAGTATATAAGATTTTGTAGAGAAACAGGCACCCAACCATATATCACTGTAAATGCAGGTAATGGAACCTCGCTCGAAGCAGCAAACTGGGTGGAGTATTGCAATAGTTCAGGGAATACATTTTATGCAAACCTGCGCAGGGAAAATGGCAATATACAACCCTTTAATGTGAAATACTGGGAAATAGGAAATGAGATATATGGTGATTGGCAGGTTGGAACAAAAAATGCAAATCAGTACAGTCAAACACTTTCAGAGTTTTCAAAGGCAATGAAAAGAGTTGACCCATCTATAAATATTATTGCTGTTGGGATGGGAAAACATGACCCTGATTGGGACAGGATTATCCTGGATAATTGCTGGGATTATATTGATAACATATCTGTTCATATCTATATTGGCAGGCATGAATATTTTGATTCATTCGGTCAGGTTTTTACAATTGCTGACCATCTCAGGAAAATGGAAGACGATATTATTAATATCTCTCAACAAAAACAGACAAACCATAGAATTGGACTTGCCCTTTCAGAGTGGGGGGTATGGTATAGAAAAGGTCATAAGGATGATCTTGATGAGGTTTATAATCTCAAGGACGCACTTGTGTTTGCAAGTTCAATGAATCTACTACTTAGATTCTGCAGAACCCTTGATTTTTCTCATCAATCAATGCTTGTTAACTGCGTTGGTTTGATGCGAACAAAACCTGATGCACTTGTAAAACAAACAGTATATTATCCATTTATTCTTTTTGCAAAAGAAACAGGAGATGTTGTTCTTGCACCAGAGGTATGGAGCGATGGCTTTTCCTGCAAGGATTATCGCTATTTCCCATGGCCAACATTTGACGTTGGAAAGGATAACTTCCAGATGGACGAAAGCAGTGTCCCCGAAATACATAATGTACCTTACCTAGATGTGTCTGCAACATATGATTCTAAGGAAAATAAAATCTGTATTATTGCTGTTAACCGTCATCCTGAAAAAACATTAAGCGCCTCTATTGAACTTCGTGGTTATAGACATAAGGATACGGTTTCTGTTTCTGTGGTGAATGGTCCTGATATTTATTCAATCAATGATTTTGATGAAGAAAATGTAAAAATGGAGCAGTATCAAGAAAAGATAAAATCAGACACAAACCTTCAGTGGGATTTTCCTGCACATTCAATCACAATGCTGAAAATTCAGAATTCTTAGGGAGAAAAAGATGATTAAATTAAATGCTGTTGTTATTGGCGGTGGAATGATAACAAAGCAACTTTTGCTACCTGTTCTTTTGCAGGAAAAGAAAAACGGAAAGATCTCACAGATTATTGTTGCTTCAAGAAAAAAAATCACCATACAAAGATTAATCGAGGAGTTTCCAGAAGCAGAAATAAAAGGATACCCGCAAATAAAGGATGAAAACCCTTATGCCTGGAAAATAGCACTCGAAAAACTTCAAAATCCAGGAATTGTTATTATTGCAACCCCTGATGACCTACATGCAGAAATGACCCTTTTTGCCATTGAAAAAGGATTTGATGTTATTGTTCAAAAACCACTTTGTTTAACTGTAAAAGATGCAGGAAAAATTTTAGAATCATCAAGAAAAAAAGGTGTATATGTTTTTACTGATTTCCATAAAAGACATGATTTATCATTAAGGGCTGTGCAGTATAAATATAAAAAAGGAGAAATGGGAGAAGCCCTTTGTTGTCATGCATGGCATGAGCAAAGGAGAGAAATACCCTTAAAGTACTTTAGAAACTGGTGCGAGAGAAGTTCTCCTCTTGAATATCTCGGAACCCATTATATTGATATGTTTTATTTTGTCACTGGACTAAAACCAGTAAAAATTATTGCAAAAGGTCAGAAGAAACTTCTTGTTTCACTTGGTATTAATGCCTTTGATTCATCCCAGGTATTTATTACATGGAGCAATGGTGCTGTTGAATATCTACAAACATCATGGATACTCCCAGAAAAAAATCCCTGTCTTTCAAATCAAGGATTTCAGATAACCTGCACAGAAGGTGAGTTCCGTGCAGATAATGCAGATAGAAATTCAAACTTCTCAACAACAAAGGATGGCTACGAAATATTTAACCCATATTTTTTTAAGCCCTATCTTGATTGGAATAAACCAGATACTGACCAATATCTCGGTTATGGTGCTGATAGTGTTATTCAGGCAATTAATGATTGCTTGAGAATTAATGAAGAAACAAACAATCTTGATAAAAACCAGGCATTCGAAAAAAGGGTACAGATGATATCAGAATTTGAAAAAACAAGACCACTACCCAACCAGGCAATTATCAGTACAGCAGTAATTGAAGCAGGAAAAATGAGTATGATAAAAGACGGTGCACCTGTATTTCTTGACGAAAACCTGATTCCACACTATGAATAACACTCTTTTACTGCTTCATACATTGCCATAATATTTTCTGGCGGAACATCTGGCTGTATATTATGAATCTGGCAGAAAACAAATCCTCCACCAGGAAAAAGTGTTTTGATGCATCTTTTCACATGGTTTTTGATTGTTTGTGTATCAGAGTATGGAAGTATATGCTGGGTATCACAACCTCCTCCCCAGAATGTAATATATCTCCCAAATTCTCTTTTCAATTTTTCAAGATCCATATTCCTTGCGGAAAATTGAACAGGATTAATAATATCAACACCAATATCAATTAGATCCGGTATTATGTCATAAATAGAACCATCTGAATGAAGAAACAGATATCCATTGAAATGTTCCTTGATAAATCTATAAAGTTTCTTCTGATATGGCTTGATAAGTTTCCTGTATGTTTCAGGAGAAACCTGCAGTGATTCCTGGGTTCCAAGATCATCATTGACATTTATAATCTGCACATATGGACCAATATAAGTACTGTATTTTTCAAATCTTTTTATGTATGATTCAGAAAGATTATCCATAATACACCTGGCAATATCAGGATTAAGTACAAGATCAATCATAAACTGTTCAAAACCCCTCAGGAGTTGTCCACCCATAAAAATATGGACTGCAAAATTACCCATCAGGGCATAATCGGTTGTCTCGTAAAGATGTTTTGCCTTTTTGCCAATTTGTTCGATTGTTTCATCAACAAAAAAAGGCCAGTCAAAGTTTTCAAATATAGATTGGTTTGATTCAATCTCTTTTATTGATTTTGCATTTGCTAAAGGATAATCCACCTGTTCAAAATACCAGGATTTTGATGGTCTTTTTGCAATAATCTTTTCATTAAAAACAACCTGCTGGGATCCATCAGGAAGTGTTTCTGCATTCCATCTTTCTGGAACCTCACACATAGACCCATCAGGAAGTTTTGATATCTTCCATTTTTCTGGTTCAGGGAAAATAGCAAGAACATCTGCACCAATAATATCTAAAACATTAAAATCAACAACAGCCACCTGCTGGTATGGGTCATAAACCTTTGTATTACCAGTTTCTATACAAAGGTATTTTTTTAGTTTGTTATAGGCAACAGCAGTAATACCTGTTGAATCCATTCCACCAAGGTCAACAGGTATTCTATCAGGTTGTTTGTGTTTAAGAGAGGTAAGTACCCTTTCTCTGCGTGTCATGGCATCTTAACCTCAAAAAATTGTCTTTTTTCGGCTGACTCGCGAGCCCATAAACACGCAAGGGCACTTGTTATTCCTGCTTCCATTGGAGATCTGGATGGTCTTTTTTCCTTCATTGCCATCAAAAAATCATATACAAGTTCCCTGTCCCCTCCAAAATGAGGCATATCACCTGTAAATTCAATTGTTTCAACAATCGGGGTAAAATGATCATATACAATTATTGTATTACGGTACCAGTCAAAATCAATTGTTCCTTTATATCCATAAAGTCGTGTACCACGTCTTGCAACCTTTTGATTCCTTACAAAAAAATTCTGTGTATAACTTACCTGAACACCATTGTTAAGTTCAATAAGAGCATTACCGCTATCCTCATTTTTAATTTCTCTTGAAAACACACACTTTTGCCAGTCATTCCATTCAACTTTTTCCCCTGCAAACCTCTTGTAAAAAAGATTAAATGGGCTTTCAGCACATTCCATTTTCTCTTCGCAATCCTTGCATAAAAGATCAAATGGTTTATCTTTGTTCCCATAAATTCTCTGAGAATTCATTGCAGCAATTGTTTTTGGTTTTTGCCCTGTTAGAAAAAAGATATAATCAAAATCATGTGTTGCTTTTTGAAGAAAAAGCCCGCCAACCTCGTTATAGTTTCTGTACCAACTATTAAAATAACCCACTCCATAAGGAACATCATTCACTGCCACAACATGCTCAACATATCCTATTCTTCCTGATTCAATTATTTGCTTTACCTTTAAGGCAATAGGGGAAAGACGCAGAGGGAAAGAAATCACAACTGGCGCAGTAAAATTCTCAAATGCTTTCTGCAGCATCTTCAACTGCTCAAAGTTTATTGCCACTGGTTTTTCGAGAAAAAGAGGAAGATTTCTTTTTGCAACCTTACATGCCATTTCAGTATGAAGATAACATCTTGTTCCAATCATAACACCATCAAGTTCTGTTTTATCCAGCATTTCATCTGCTGAAGAAAAATACTTTGTATCCTGCATTAACTCAGGGTCTATTCGTCTTCTGGTTCTGGCTTCTGGTGTTTTTTCCTTTACTGCTTTTTCTATCTCCTCACAAGCAGGATCCGCAATTGCCTCTATCCTATACGGAAATCCAAAAATCTTCATAAGTCCAGCCATATGTGAAATACGAAGCCCAAAACCAATAATTCCTACCTTAAGCATATTATCAGCCATATGAACTCCTTTTCTATTTTTATAAAAAGAGTAATGGAAGAGATTTTATTCTCAATTCAAAATAAAAAGTGTAAAAATCAAAACGAATTACCTTGTTTTTTTATAACACTGCACATGAGGATTAAAATGGGTTTATCTTCCCTGTTTTTTATAAAGGCCGATAATCTCTGCCTGGGCAAGGATATGCCCCTGCATTGCTTTTTCTAATTCCTGCCGTTTTACGCCCTCCTTCAGATTCAGCATTGTATCAAGGGCATAGGCCCTGAAAAAATACCTGTGGGTTCCTGATGGCGGACAGGGCCCACCATAACCAACTTTTCTAAAATCATTCCAACCCTGAATGCCTGGGATAGAATTTTCTTTAATCTCAAGTTTTGTTCCAGTACAAGGAATATTAAACACAATCCAGTGTATCCATGTTCCCATAGGTGCATCAGGATCATCCATAATCAAAACAATACTTTTTGTTTTTTCTGGTATACCTTCTATCAAAAGAGGTGGATTGACATTTATCCCATCGCAGGTATATTTTGCAGGAATCATAGAATTGTGTTGAAAGGCAGGACTTGTTATATTCATAGATACGCCTCCTTTTTTTTCTCTTAAATCTGCTGCATTGATACAAACTGCAAAACATAACATCAAAATAAGAAAGTACCATTTTATATTTTCTTTCATATAGGCACCTCCCTCACTATGACATTATATCTGTCCAGTCATGCACTGGTCTTTTTACAACAAGAACAGGACACGATACCTCAGCAAGAATTAGTTCTCCCTCGCTGATTTTCCCCATCTCACAGACATAGGGCATCCCGCCGATAATAAGAAGGTCTGCCTTTGTATCTTTTACAACCCTGGCAACCTGTTTGTGCACTATTCCCCACATAACAATAACATCACACTCAACGCCATTTTCCCTGGCGATATTCCTGAATCTTTCAGCAAAAACCCTGCCTTCTTTTTCGAGATCCTGTTCAATCAATTTTCTTTCATTTTCTTTGAATAATCCTATTTTTATCAGTTCCTTTAACCTTGATATATCAACAATGTGAAGTATGGTAAGTTTTGAATTAAGTACCTTAGAAAATTCTATCGCATATCTTACTGTATACGCTGAAATGGTGTCAACTGCACAGGCAACAATGATGTGTTTAATCGTTATCATTTAAGATTCCCTTAATGCCAGTTTTTTCTTTATCTCTTTAAGTGTTGAAAATGCTTCTCTTGATTCTTCATCAAGACGATCTGTTATTGTCTTTAATACTTCATTATAATAGGGAATATGTATTTTTTCAAGTGCATTCACCTTTTTAGTTGTTCTCTGAAATTCTTTTTCAAGGCGCTGTAGAGCGATTTTTTTTTCTGCGAGTTCCGCTATGTGTTTTATTGCTTCCTTTAATAAGATATCTGCACGATCAAACGCAGGATGCACACCTAAAGGACTACAAAAAGGTGGATTTTCTTTTAGATTAAGGGAGATAGATGGAATACTTGCCCCCATCATTTTTTTTTCTGTAATATTTATTTCTATTTCTGTATCAATCCCTGCTGCAAGATTTCTGACCCTTGATTTTCCCATTGCAATAAATGCTTCTTCGACAGCAGCATAAGCATCTGAAAGAGAAATATTAACGTTCTCCTGAAGTTCATCAATAACCTTTGTAATTGAGGAAATTTCCATAAGAAGAATTCTTCTTTTTTCGTCCAGAAGTTGGTATCCTTCCTTGCAAAGAGAAAGTATACCCTTTGTTTTAAGCAGATTTGTTTTCGTCGCTGGTATTTTTATCGCCATTTTTCTTCCTGTATCTTTGTTTAATATGATCCTTGCTTATCCTGACAAGTTCTTCTTCTGGTAACTCTGAAACAACGTCCCAACCGATTTCTAAACTTTGTTGGAGAGTTCTTCTCTCATTATATGACTGGTTAACAAACTTATTCTCAAAGTTCTCTCCAAATTTCAGATAGACAAGGTCAAGACTGGAAAGTTCCTCTTCGCCTATGATTGATGCAATCGCTCTTATATCCCTTGTCTTTGCGTACGATGCAAAAAGCTGGGAAGCAAGTTCAGAATGATCATCCCTTGTCTTTCCTTTTCCAATATTATCCTTCATCAATCTTGAAAGGGAAGGAAGTACTGAAATTGGTGGGTATATACCACGTGCGTGCAACTCTCTATCAACAACAATCTGACCTTCTGTAATATAACCTGTAAGATCTGGCACAGGATGTGTAATATCATCATTTGGCATTGTAAGCATTGGAATCTGCGTAATCGAGCCTTTACTATCTTTTATTTTGCCTGCTCTTTCATATATACCTGCAAGATCACTATACAGATAACCAGGATACCCTTTTCTTGCGGGAATCTCGCCCCTCATTGTTGAAAGTTCTCTCAATGCTTCGCAATAATTTGACATATCCGTTAAGATTACAAGCACCTGCATATTTTTCCTGAAAGCAAGAAATTCAGCGGCTGTTAAAGCAAATTTTGGTGTCATCAATCTTGTAAGAGAAGGACTATCCGCAAGTGAAAGGAATAAAACAACATTATCAAGAGCACCTGATTCCTCAAAGTTCCTGATGAAAAACCTTGCAGTATCATACTTTACTCCCATTCCTGCAAATACAATACAAAAACCCTCTCCTTCAACGCGTGCCTGTCTGACGATCTGCGCTGCAATAAGATCATGTGGCAAACCACTTCCTGAAAAAAACGGAAGTTTTTGTCCCCTTACAAGTGTATTCATCACATCAATTGTTGATATACCTGTTTCTATGATATTTTCGGGATAATCCCTTGCAGCAGGATTCATTGCCATTCCATTTACGTTCATCATTTCCTCTGGAACTGGCTTCGGCAATCCATCAAGAGGGTTACCAAGTCCATCAAATATCCTACCGAGCATATCCTGGGATGCACCAAATAATAATGGTTCTCCCTTAAACCTTACCCTGCAATTTTTCAAAGAAAGCCCACTTGTCCCGCCGAGAACCTGGACAATAGCATATCCTTCGCCAACCTCGAGGGTTGTCCCTATCCTTACATTTCCATTTTCTTCAGATATCTCAACAACCTCATTATATCCAACATTGTGGATATTTCTTATCACAAAAAGCTGCCCTGCAATTTCTTCAAGACCAGTATATTCACGAAGATTATACATATTCATTTTTTCTCAAGTCCTCTCAGGTTTTCTTCAATAGAATCGACAAACTGTTTTAGTTTATCAATCTGGTTTTCAGGGTATTGGGTTTTCATACGCATAATCTCCTGATACACAGATGATTCTCTTATTTCAGATATATCAACCCCGATTTTTACAAGTTCATTGCTGACCCTGTGAAATATTAATATTGCCTTAAACATTAAAAACTGTTTTTGCGCTGAACAAAATGTATCCACATCATCAAAAGCGCTTTGCTGTAGAAATGCATTCTTAAACAATGAGCAGGTCTCGAGAATAAGTTTCTGGGTATTCGGTAAAACATCCATACCAATAAGTTTTACAACCTGTTGAAGACGTTGTTCCTGTTGAAGAAGATCAAGTATCGTATATCTATACTCAAGCCACTGGCCATCTGTATATTTATCCCACCATGATTTAAGTTCTTCTACGTATTCAGAATAACTTTCTATCCAGCTTATCGCAGGATAATGTCGAGAATATGCAAGATCTCTATCAAGAGCCCAGAAACACCTAATAAACCTTTTCGTATGAGATGTAACAGGTTCTGAAAAATCCCCACCAGGCGGCGAGACAGATGCAATAATGGTTATTGAACCTGTCCTGTCGTTAAGCGTTATTACACTACCAGATCTTTCATAGAATTCAGCAAGTCGTGCTGGCAGATATGATGGAAATCCTTCTTCAAGAGGTATCTCTTCCATCCTACCCGCAAGTTCTCTTAATGCCTCTGCCCATCTTGATGTTGAATCTGCCATCAAAGCAACATTATATCCCATATCTCTGTAATACTCTGCGATTGTCATTCCAGTATAAATACTTGCTTCTCTCGCTGCAACAGGCATATTTGAGGTGTTCGCTATAAAAACAGTTCTTTCAAGAAGTAATTTTCCGGTCCTCGGATCAATAAGACGGGTAAAATTCCTTAGAACATCTGTCATTTCATTTCCCCGCTCACCACATCCAACAAAAACAACAACATCAGCATCACTCCATTTTGCAAGCTGGTGTTGAACAACTGTTTTCCCTGTTCCAAACCCCCCTGGTACTGCTACACATCCACCTTTTGCAACAGGAAAAAGTGTATCTATTACCCTCTGGCCTGTGATAAGAACTTCACTAACTGGAATCCTCTGCTTGTAAGGTCTTTGTTTTCTCACAGGCCATCTTTGATACATTTTTAAGGGGAAAATAGTTCCATCTATTCCTTCTATCTCTGCGATAACCTCTTCCACTGTATAATCGCCCTCGGAGATGATTGAAATCAAATTCCCCGCAGGAGCATAAGAGGGAACAAGTATCTTGTGTTTTATTAAAGATGTTTCAGGAACCTCTCCAATAACATCTCCTGGTTGAACAGATTCTCCTTGTTTTTTTAATGGTATAAAATGCATCCTTTTTTCTCTATTAAGCGCATTGATATGCACTCCTCTCGAGATAAAATCACCCTCCTGTTGTCTTATCATTTCGAGTGGTCTTTGAATCCCATCAAAAATATTTCCAATCAGCCCTGGTCCGAGTTCAAGAGACAAAGGTAAATCATCAGAATAAACAGGATCTCCTGCCTTTAATGATGTTGTATCCTCATAAACCTGGATATAGGCAATATTTTCCTTTAATCTAACAATCTCTCCGATAAGCCTCTCAGCCCCGATCTCAACCATATCCAGCATCTTAAGATTTCTGTTGCATCTTATTTGAACCACAGGTCCATTTACGCGAATAACACTACCAGCAACCTCAGCCATTTATTTCCTCGGATAAAAGTTCAGAATAAATTGTTTCGTACATTCTTTTTAACCTTGCAGAAAATGTATTTTCATATACAATAAAACCATCTGCAGAACAAACAATAACACCAACATCCTGAAAATCACCTTCGACAAAACTAACTGAAACATTTTTTTTCGATTCCTTTTTAAATGTTTCTTCAATCTCTTTTTTCATCTCATCATCAAAAAATATTTTATCCTTCGGGGAAAACTTTACTATTATCTGTGTACTATCAACAACTATTATGCCTTCAATAACTGCTTTTTTAAGAAATGTTCTGTATTCCTTCGGATCATCCCTCAGTGAAGAAGCAGATTGTCTTACTTTTTCAATAACAGAATCAGCAAATTTCTTCTTAAGTTCGAGATACATTTTTCTAGTTTCAAGTTTCAATGCTATCTCTGCATTTTGTTTCATTACCTCAAGCAGTCGTTGTATTTTTTCTTTCTCGGTTTTTATAATTTCTTCGGCTTGTTTTTTTGCTTCTAAAATAATCTGCTCTGCCTGAGTTTTTGCCTGGTTTTTGATTGCATCAACTCTGTCTCTGGTCTGTCTCTCAATCTCGTCAATCAACCCTGAATTTGTGTTTTCATCTGTTTTCATGTTCATGTTTTTTCCTCATTATTCTTGGTGCAGAACTTTTCCAAGAAGGTATTTCCAATATAACCGGTTGAGTATTTTTTCGTATAAAATTTGAGATCTCCTGTTTTATAAACAAAGACACCCCATCTGTAATAAGAACCACACCTGCATCCTCAATATCTACTATCTTCTGAAATGCCTGTGATGCCTGGTGGTAATCTGACACCTCAACCGTATAAATGTTCAACATCCTGAAACTATCAGCGCTTTCAGGGTCTGAAATACAATAAAACTTCATTGTACCTTTCCAAGAATCATAATGGATATAATAAGTCCATATATGGCAATACCTTCTGCAAGACCAACAAAAATCAAGACCCTTCCTGTTAACTCTGGCTTCTCAGCAAGAGCACCAACCGCCGCTACCCCAACATAAGCAACTGCAATTCCAGCAGCAATTGCAGCAATACCTGTGGATAGTGCCGCAGCATAAAATGCCCTTCCTGCATTTCCAGGGTCTGTTCCTGTGGTCTGTGCCCATACATACCCTGCCATAACCACACCCGATATTATGCATAATCTCATAATATTTCTAAAAAAACTACCAAATACTTTCATAAAAATCCTCCTGGTTAGGACAAATACTGTTTGATATCTTCAGAATTTGCTTTTAATACCAAAGGTTGATATAAACTTTTCCCTGGAATAAAAAACCTTGAGAAAAACTCATAATAATTCAAACGGAGACATTGTATCATAACAACAAGTCCTTCAAGAAGCAGAATAAAGATATTCCCAAGAACCATAAAAGGTATTGATAATCCAGACATACCTGCATTTTTTAGTATATCAGAAATAGCAAAAATTGTCATAAAAAAACCAAAATGGTTTAGTGCAAATGCAGAAATACGAATAAATGAAACAGTATTTGCAAGGTATCCAATTATTATTTCAAAGATATGAAGGAAACTTTCAATAAGACCAACAAGCATCCCTTCTTTTTCTCTTACAGAGTTAATAAGTGAATTAAAAAAAATAGCAAGAATACATATACTGAATATTATGGCAGTAATCTTTATCACTGCTCCACCGCGTTTAGCAATAAATCCTGCTGCAAGCCCGATGCCTGCCCAGTAAACAAGTCCTGAAAAAAGACCTGCCTTATCAAAAAACACAGACCTTATATCCTTATTGATAACAAAATTTGTGATATTAAGAAAAATACCTGCTGTAAGAAGTAATACTCCAAAAGAAACACAGGCGCGAAATAAAACCGAAATATCCTCCATTGGGTTAATCCATAGTGGATTGAACTCTATTCCAAAAAAACTTCCATATAAAAAACCAAATACTATTGATGATAACCCAACATAAGAAACCAATGCACCTGCCTGCCTTAATCCATTTTTTGTACGCCACAACATAAGCAAACCTGTAACCAAAAAAACAGCGCCATGCCCGATATCTCCAAACATTGCACCAAACATCAACAAAAAAGAAATTGCAACAAACAGTGTTGGGTCAATGGTACCATATCTTGGAATGCCGTATGTACCAACAATAAGTTCAAATGGTTTAATAAATCTGTTGTGGTTCATTTTAACAGGTATTTCTTCTGCAGAAACACCTGAAAGTTCTGCGGGAATAAATTCAGTATGAGCAACAGGGTCTGAATTTTTTATAATCTCTGATGCTGACTGCTTTTCCTGCTCGGGTATCCAGCCACTCAATATTGTTGTTGTTTCAGTGATATATGTATGTTTTTTTGCCTGATTGAGTTTCTGGTGAATATTTAAAGAAACTGCTATTTTATCGAGAATATTTCTATATCTATTAGAAATTTCACGAATATCTGCATTAATTTTTTTAATTTCATCCTTTAACCTTTCTATCTTTAATTTTTGTTCTTCAATCGGAATATCAGAAACAACAACATCTACAGCAGAAATCCAACCTATTTCCTTTTTTATTTTTTCAAAGGTACCTACATCTTTTTTAAGAACAACAACAAACAGAAGAACTGACCTATTTCTTGTTTCTGCCGGAATTAATACATGAGGAATATTAACCAGCAGGTTTTCAAGCACAGACATTTTATCCGCCTGTATCTCTCCGTATTCAATATGAATAAATGTATGCTCTGCCTTAACTGAAATTGGCAGGTATACAACCCTTTTTGAAAGTAATGCTTCACTATCAGTAAGTTTTTGCTGAAGATTGTTTCTTTTTTCAATAAGGGCCTCGAGGATTTCTTCAATTTCTTCAACTGTGCTTTCTGCCTCAATGTATCCTGCTGATTCCGCACTGGCAGAAGGTAAAAATCCAATTTCATCAACAATTTTTTTAAATCTCTGGGCAATGGTGTCCCATCTCGCAGATTCATACTCTTGTTGCCAGGGTTTAACTTGCTCAATACGAGAAGAAAAAACATTTGCATCAAAGGGATGGAAAAAACCAGTGCGAAGTAATCTCGCCAGCGTCGAAGATGCCCTGTTCTTTCTTATTACTGCATTCATCAATAAAAGTTTTTCTGCCTGGAACATATTATCTCACTGATAAACAACAGTCGTAAAATATTTCATCGTAAAAATTTCTGTGATTCGTTTTGTCTCAGTAAGTTTAAGAAAAATATAACCAATCGGTATACCTATACTAAAAGGTTTTTCAATAAATGCCCTTTTAATCAGCTGTAATATAATGGCTTCGAGTAATCTATCCATTTCTGCAAGATTATTAGGAACAAGCCCAATGACCCTGCGGTATACCTGCGGAATCTTCATTCTTTGTATTGATTCTGAAACATTAAGAGATGCTCGTTTTAATTCTTCAACTGGGATATAACCTCCCCCTGGTATAAACCCTGATACATCTGAAGGAACCTTACCCTGATAATATAGATGTATTCTTCCAAGCCATAAAAGGTTTTCCCTGTCTATTTCTGCACCAATAATCTTTTTTGCTATATCTCTATCAAACCTGGAAAGTTTCTCAATATGCTTATTAAGTTTCTCAAAATACTCTGTATCTATGCGTACCTCAACAGGAAATAATGATCCTGTTTTTAGATAATCCTCCCTGGCTTTTTCAACTGCATCACTATATCCTGAACCTTCAAGGATTTTCACAACATCATCTATTGTTTCTGCTGATGAAAGAGAAGAAAATACTCCGGGTATTTCTATATCTTCACCCTTAATCCTTCTTTTCCACATTCTTAAAGCAGTTTTCAATTCCTCAACCTTATATCTTTCGTCGAGAAGCAGGATTAAGTTCTTTTCATTCCTCGAAGAATAAAACCTTGCGATTTTTTTTATTATTTCTCTATCCTTATCCCTTAATCTATTCTCAAAATCTTCAGGTTTTATATGTTCCCCTGGCTTAAAAATCTCGGCATACCCTGTTTTTCCAAGCATTTCAATAAAACCGGCAAAATCTACAGAAACAGCGCGTGTAAAAAATCCTTCATCGAGAAGTCCTGATATCCTTGCCTTGATTCTTGTATTGGCGTAAGCGTATCTTGATAGTTGTTTCATCAGATATACCTAAAGAACTATTCAAAAAGATTTCCAGTCAGGTATTTTATATCAATAATCTTTTGAAGTATCTTAGAAGATAAAGAACCAATCTTACTCTGCCATTTGGATTGTATTTCCTGAATTCTATCTTTTTCTTTATTGAGAACTTGATTTTGCCTTTCTTTAATCTGCTTTTCTGCTTCTTTTTTCATATTCTCAGACATATTTCTTGCGGTTTGTTTTGCATCATTAATAATCTTTTCTGCTTGCTTCTTTGCATCTGCAATAATTTCATCCGCTACTTTTTGAGCTTCCTCAATCCTTGATTTCGCCTCTTCTTCTTTTTTTACGATTTCCTTCAGAATTTCCTGCATATTAGGACCTTGTGGAAGTTGTGAAAAATCTACAAAATAATTTCATCATAACTACTTATTTTATTCAATTTTTACTTTGAAAAAAAATGGTTGACGTCCTGCGGATATCCGCTTTGATTAATACTATACCATTGAGAAGTTTTTGTCAAATTATTGTACAGGTAATCTTACGGGGTCAACTCTTGATTCTTGACAGATTTGCCTTACTCTGGCTATTAACTACCGATGAACATATGTTTTTTTCTTACATTCCATACCAATATTCTAAACCGCTCCTTCATATCTAATAGCACTATATTCCCTTATTTCGTTGAAGTCAATTATGAAGTTCTATTTAATCCTTTTGTAGTGTTTTTAAGTATTCTTTTTCTTCAGGGGTTTTATCTGG
>MWDQ01000021.1 GCA_002070645.1 candidate division TA06 bacterium ADurb.Bin131 | reverse complement strand
TACAAAATATCAGCACAATTTGTCAAAGAAAATTTATTATGGGAAGATATAACAAACAGCACTTTGTATAGCAAGATTTAATAAGGAGGTGCAAAATGGACATTCAGATTAGTAAAGGCGAAAGCGTAGTTTTACTCGTAACACCTTTGGATACACGAGGACAAGGATGGTTGATGACCTCTGATATTAGGAAGGTTATCTTAACCATACGGGAAAGCGAAACAGCAGAGGCATTATTGGAACTGTATGGCACAGTTGAGGCAATAGGGGAAAGCGTGGATAATCCTGGTAAATTAGCAGTTTTAATTCATACAGAAGACACAAAAGATTTACCTGTTGGAGAGTATTGGTATGATGTAACAATGATAAAAACAGGACATTGGTTTGATATCAATGAATACAATGGATTATATGTAAAAGTAGATTATGGAAAAATAAAAGATATAAATGATAATTGGGTAGAAATAGAAGAAGGATGGATTGAATTGCCAGATGACACAGTGAATTTTTTACAGATAACTAAAACAGGAGAATACAAAATAACAACAGGAGATTATGAAAAGGTAGAAGGTGTGTATGTAAATTATAATCTTTATAGAATAATAACCGTTGATGGAGCAATAGCAGATGTTTACCCATATGGCGATTGGTTTGTGGAAGGAACACATACAGGATTATCTTTTGTGTATGGAGCAGGCAAAGTATTAAATAGCAATAATGAACTAATAGATGTAGATGCAGGAAGTATAACATTAAAACCGAATATAACTAATTATATTGAAGTTGATAATACTGGAACAGTATCAAGTAATATAACCCGTTTTTCTGCGGGCAAAAACCCGCTTTATAAGGCGAAAACAGGAGCAAGTGATATAACAGATGTAATTAAACAAGAAAACTCCTTTATTTTGGATGATAGGGGCATTTATGTGCGGGGAGATAGTTATATTCCATCAGTGAAGTCAAAAGTGAGTATCATCTGGACACCAACGGTGATTTCAGGAGAGGAATAAATATCATGGATTAACAGAAGCAGAGGAGGAATAATGGCAGAGAAATTAACAGTATCACAAATAAGAGAACTGTATGAAGCAATAGCAGAAGAGAATAAAACACTTCCAAACTTTGATGAGGTTGATTTTGAAACAAAATGGATGGTGATTGAACTTAACAGACGACTGGCATTAGGAATATCAACAGAACAGGGAGCAGGTGAAGGAAAAACTATTGAGGAACAAATAGATGAGTTAATTACAAAAATCAATGCTACACTTGCATATGACCAGGCAGGATTTTTTGTAGGTAAACCAGAAAATGAGCAGAAATTATTTTCAATTCCTGTTGCACGAAAGTTTGTTCTACCCGAAAATTGTTTAGGTAGTCAAGCAAAAGTTGCAATCGCACCGCACGCATCAGCAACATTTAGCATAAAGAAAAATGGATTTCAGATTGGAACATTTACTTTTGGAGCAGGTGTGACTAATGCTACATTTGTTTGTGATGAAACTATTTTTGAAGTCGGAGATGTTTTAGAGATATATTCACCGACCATTAAAGATAGCGATTTATCAGACCCATGCTGGAATTTCAAAATCAATTTGGAGATAACTTAATATGGGACAAATTATAATTATTCCGAGTGGACAATCTGGAGCAAAAGGAATAATAATCGGTGAAGATGTCATTGCATATTATCCTTTTGAAGAAGTAGATAACTTAAAAATAATAAAAGATTGTAAACATAATTTTGACGGAGAGACAGCAAGAGATAGCAGAGTAGAAGGATATGTATTGCAAGGATTGCCTGTAATAAAAACAGGAACAAAAAATTTTGAAGTGAATAAAGTTCTTGATGAAATTCCAGCAACAAAAAAATTCTCTGTAGAATTATGGTTTAACTTATCAGAAAAAATAGTAGTTGGAGAACATAGAACATATACGATATTATCAAAGCAGTGGACTTCTGGAATGCGACTATATGCTTATTTTATTAGTAGATTAGAGAGCGTGCAATTGCACATTTGTTTTGAATATAAGGATATAGATGCTGTATCAAGAACTGAAAGCACTTATGTAACAATTCCGCAGGGATATGTTCTTGATGGGAAATGGCATAGATGTGTTGTGCAATTGGACTTAAGAGATGGAACAGATACAACTGGTGAGGCGTGGTATAGCAAGTTCGGAGTATATTTTATAACAAATGCTGGAGTAATGTATTATGCCTGTAAAGATACTGAATACTTTTTAAACATACCGATGAATTTTGCACTTGAACCGCAGGTCATCGGAGGGGACTTAACAAACTTCAAACTTGCTACTAATGATAGCACAATTCCAATAATCGTTGACGGATTGCCTTTTTCATCATCAGACAGATATGGACTTGAAGGAATAATAGACGAGGTTATCATTAGACAAGTATTAAAAGAAGAACTTTACGGTTGCACAGAAAGACCACGACTAAAAGTAGTAATTCTTGGACCAGGAACAGTTATTAAAGAACCAGAACAGA
>MWDQ01000020.1 GCA_002070645.1 candidate division TA06 bacterium ADurb.Bin131 | reverse complement strand
AGGCCCCCAACATTATGGTGTGTTTTTATTCTTGATGTTGGCCCGCCAAAGGCAGAGATACTTTCAATAAGGTCTGGATATAGTGTTCCCTGTGCAAGAAAATCAGCACCAAAGGATTTTGCTTCTTTTTCAAAAACTTCAATAAATGTCCTTCCTATAATCTTTCTTTTTTCTTCAGGGTCTATTATTCCCTTTAATCTGTTTATAAAAATATCAGAGGCATCAACATACTTCATATTAACAAGGCCACTGAGTGCTTCTTTCACCTGTTTTTCTTCATTTTTTCTCAAAAGACCATTATTTACAAAAACCGCAAGGGATCTGTTGCCTGCTACCTGATGCAATATCACGCCAAGTGTAGATGAATCTACACCTCCACTCAAAGCACAGATAACCTTACTTGTTCCTATCTTATCTGTAATCTCTTTTTTTGCTATCTCAACCATGGATGAAGCAGTCCAGTTTGGTTTAAGACCTGCAATTTTGTAGAGAAAATTCTTCAACATTGCTTTGCCATCATGGGTGTGAATAACCTCAGGATGAAACTGAAACCCATAGATTGTACCTTCTCTATTTTTGAATGCCGCAATCTTGCAGTTTGCGGTTTTTCCAATACATATAAAATCTTCGGGCAAATCTTCTACCTGATCATAATGACTCATCCAGACAATTGTCTGGTTTTCAATGCCTTCAAAAACAATATCTTTTTCAGGATAAAAAACAGTCCTGCCGTATTCCCTTATATTTCCGTGAATAATGTTTGCTCCATTTAATTTTGCTATAACCTGCATTCCAAAACAAATACCGAGGATTTTATATCTTCCATTAAAAATTTCAGGGTCAGGCAAAAAGGTTATTTCTGATTCAGTTAAATGTCCTGGGCCTCCTGATAGAATAATTGTAGTGATGTTTTTTTCTCTGAGG
This sequence comes from candidate division TA06 bacterium ADurb.Bin131, assembly GCA_002070645.1. Taxonomy (GTDB): domain Bacteria; phylum Ratteibacteria; class UBA8468; order B48-G9; family DTJG01; genus DTJG01. Next base: position 16,328 of record MWDQ01000020.1, on the reverse strand, counting down.
GTTGATTCACTAACATTATAGGGATATATTTCACAATAGATTTTTAGCTCTCTAACCCTTCTTGCTATCAATTGAGTATATTGTGAACCAAAATCAAGTATTGCAACCATTTATTCTCCAGATGTAAGAAGATTTGATTGTTCATATGTTGAATAATAATAAGGCGTCGATGCCTCAAACTCGCCGGCGCAGGTATCAACCATTTTATAGTCAGGCATTATACCATACTGCTTTCTTAAATCTCTGATTTCCTCTTCCTTTTTTCCGAGGATTTTTGCAATATGGACATCTGAAAAACCAAGTTCCTTGGCCTTTTTAATCATCTCTATATCAATAGATAATCCAGATGCCATATAAAGCTCTTTTTCAAAAAACCATATCTCCTGAAGGTTTATAAGAAACCATCTATCTATTTTTGTAAATCCATAAATCTTATCTATTGGATAGCCCTCATCAAATGCCTTCTTTATATAAAATAATCTTTCAGGATTTGGATACTTCAATCCATCATCAAGTTCCATGTCTAATTTTTTTGATTCAAACCCAAAAACTTTTGTTTCGAGAGACCGTAATCCTTTGTTCAATGCTTCTTTGAATGTTCTACCGATTGACATAATCTCTCCGACTGATTTCATTGATGTATTCAAACAACTATCACAGCCGGGAAATTTTTCAAAATTAAACCTTGGTATTTTAACTACACAGTAATCAATTGTTGGTTCAAAACAAGCAGTGGTCTTTTTTGTAATATCATTTGTTAACTCGTCGAGGGTATATCCCACTGCAAGTTTTGCAGCAATCCTGGCTATCGGAAAACCTGTTGCCTTAGATGCAAGGGCAGAACTTCTTGATACCCTCGGATTCATTTCAATAACAACCATTCTTCCATCTTCAGGATTAACCGCAAACTGAATATTCGAACCACCTGTTTCGACTCCTATTTCTCTTATAACGGTTATAGCAGCATCCCTCATCTTCTGGTATTCCTTATCTGAAAGTGTCTGCGCAGGAGCAACTGTTATACTGTCTCCAGTATGAATTCCCATAGGATCAATATTTTCTATGGAACAAATAATAACAACATTATCCTTGATATCCCTCATTACCTCAAGTTCAAACTCTTTCCATCCAATAACTGATTGTTCAAGTAAAACCTCATTATTCAAGCTCACTTCAAGGGCATTGGCAAGATTATCCCTTAGTTCCTCTATGTTATAAACAATGGCACCACCTGTCCCTGCCAGGGTAAAACTTGGCCTTAAGATTATAGGAAACCCAAGTCCTTTCCCTATCTCCATACCTTCTTCAATAGAACAGGCAATCCCGCTTCGTGGCACATCAAGTCCTATGCTGGTCATTGCCTGCTTGAAAAGCATTCTGTCTTCTGCCTTACGAATGGCATCATAATTAGCCCCAATAAGACGAACATTATATTTTTCGAGGATACCTTTTTCTGAAAGTTCCACAGCAAGATTAAGCCCTGTCTGACCACCGATTGTCGGAAGCAATGCATCAGGTCTTTCAATTTCTATAATTTTCTCGAGTACTTCTGGTATAAGTGGTTCAATGTATGTTGAGTGAGACATATCAGGGTCAGTCATTATTGTTGCAGGATTACTATTCACAAGTATAACCCTGTACCCTTCTTCCTTTATTGCCCTGCATGCCTGAGACCCAGAATAATCAAACTCACATGCCTGGCCTATAACTATCGGGCCAGAACCTATAATCATTATTGAGTGGATATCAGTTCTTTTTGGCATCTTCAATCAACTGGTAAAAATAATCAAAAAGGTAAATAGCATCATTCGGACCTGGTGATGCCTCTGGATGAAACTGAACAGAGAATACCGGATATTTTTTGTGATGCATTCCTTCAAGTGTTTGATCATTCAGATTTATATGGGTTATCTCAATCTGAGGATCATTAAGAGTATTGATGTCAACACAAAAATTATGATTTTGAACAGTAATAAGTGTCTTTCCTGTTTTCAAGTCCTTTACAGGATGATTGGCACCATGATGTCCAAACTTTAGTTTGTAGGTACTACCACCAAATACCTGACCCAGAATCTGCTGACCAAGACATATCCCGAATATAGGATATCTATCAACAATATTCTTAATTGTTTTAACAATATAATCAAGAGGTTCAGGGTCTCCTGGACCATTTGAAATAAGAATCCCATCAGGTTTTTCTTTTATAATTTCTTCATAGGGATAGGTAGCAGGAACAACATAAACGGTTAAATTTTTTTTAGCAAGCAGCCGCAGAATATTGTATTTTGTACCGCAATCAATAACCATAACCTTATACCTTCCTTCGTTGTTCCACCAGTATGGTTCTTTCTTAATAACATCCCTAACAATATCCCTTCCAGAAAGAGACGGAGATTCAAAAACCTCTTCAAGCATATGTTTGTAATTCCCATCACCATCAGGAAATATCCCTGCCCTGAGCGCGCCCTTTTCCCTTAAAACAAGTGTTATCTTACGGGTATCAATATCTTCAACGCCAGTAATATTGTTATCTTCAAATAATTCTTCGAGAGTTTTTTCTGATCTCCAGTTACTTGCAACACGGCTTAAATTATGTACTATAAATCCTTCAAAATGAATCTTATACGACTCGTTATCCTGAGAATTCACACCATAGTTGCCAATAAGGGGATATGTCATTACAACGATCTGACCTTTATAAGAAGGGTCGTATATTATTTCTTGATAGCCGGTCATACTTGTATTAAAAATTAATTCACCAAATGTTTTTTTCTTGCCGCCAAACAAGCTGCAACGAAATATTGTTCCATCTTCAATTACAAGATAACCATGGTTTTTCATTCTTCAAATTGATACTTGTTAAAATTAAAATCTGGATTTACAGGATACTGTCCGGTAAAGCACGCTGTGCAAAAATACTCTCCTGGCAAAGGCATCGCATCGAGCATGCCGTTAACACTGAGGTAACAAAGTCCATCAAGCCCGAGAAATTCCTTAATCTGTTCAACATTTTTTGTTGAAGCAATAAGTTCCTGTTTCGAAGGAAAATCTATACCATAATAACATGGAGAAATAATTGGAGGGCATGATACACACAGCATTACTGTTTCTGCTCCGGCATCCTTTAATGACTTAACCCTATTCCTACAGGTAGTTCCCCTTACAATAGAATCCTCGATAGCAATAACCCTTTTCCCTGAAACAACCGATTTAACAGGATTCAGTTTAATCTTTACCCCTGCATCTCTCATTTTCTGGAGTGGCTGTATAAATGTTCTTCCAATATAATGATTTCTTATTATCCCAAACTCGAATGGAATCTTTTTTCTCTGAGAAAAACCAAGCGCAGCAATTGAACCAGAATCAGGAATAGGTACAACGATATCTCCATCAAATTCAGATTCTTCTGCAAGATTTTCGCCCAATCGATGCCTTGTAGAATAAACACTCTTTGTAAAAATTGTGCTATCTGGTCGCGCAAAATAAATAAACTCAAATATACAGTGGGATCTGTGAACATTTTCAGCCCAGGTATAACTTTCAACTCCATTATCAGAAAATACAACAATTTCTCCTGGTTCAACATCCCTTAGATACTGCGCACCTATTAGGTCAAAAGCACAGGTTTCTGAAGCAATAACATACCCGTTATCAAGAAGTCCAATGCAAAGAGGCCTGAATCCATTGGCATCCCTCGCTGCGATAATACTGTTTTCAGTGAAAATAAGCAAGGAAAAAGCACCCTTTAACTGCCTCAATGTATTTATAAGTTTTTCTTTAACATCACTGCCATTGCTGCGGACAAGAAGATGGATAATAATCTCACTGTCCATGCTCGTCTGGAATATTGAACCCTGCTTTTCGAGTTCTATTCTGAGGGTTTTACTATTTGTAAGGTTTCCATTATGGGCGATTGCCAAAGGTTTTCCACTATACTCAACCAGAAATGGCTGAATATTCCTTTTATTGGAACCACCTGTTGTGGAATATCTAACATGGCCTATACCAAAATTTCCGTTCAGTGATTTAATAATATCTCTGGTAAAAACATCAGAAACAAGGCCAGATCCCATATGGGCATTTATAGAAGTGCCATCAGAAACAATTATACCAGAACTTTCCTGGCCTCTATGCTGAAGAGAAAAAAGACCCACATAAAGAATTTCAGCAGAATTTTCATTCTTGAAGAGTCCTACAAGTCCACATTCTTCTTTTATCATTTCAGGTTCCGGATAAGGATATAGGTAATCTATCAGACCTTTCAGTCTATCATTTAATTTTCAGGGATATGTAAAAGGATACTGCATTTATGGCTTGCTGCTAACTGCATAAAAAATGTTATCTTTTCATGAATTATAATAACATATTTGGATGGATATATCCACTTAAATAGTGTTATGGATTAGAAAACCATCCTTCTGAAGGAGAAAAAAAGAAATAGATGTGAATCTTCACCCTGGCTTCTGTTGACCTATCAATATAAAAATTTCGCTTCAAGTTTATAAAATTACCACTAAATACCTGTTCTGTACCTATCCTTAAATTCAGACTTTTTCCCTTTATTCCAGGAGTTTATCTTTGAAAAATATCCTGTAACCCTGCTTATCCATTCAACATTCCTTCCGTGATGCGTGTTTTTTAATAAACTAACAATCTCTCCTTCCTTAATTGCATCATCAGAGAAAAAGGTAATTGTATGATATTCTTTATCTCTAACAAGTACCCCTGAATATTCACTATCATTTTTTTCCTCAAATTCATAAAGATGAGGATAATTTTTAAGATGCTCGAGAAACCTATTTTTTTCCATTTTTCCCCCTGTTTGTTAAATATAAAAGTTATGTTTAAACTCTTACAACTCCTTTGCGTGATGCAGAGCACCACGGACATTCTTTGTAAATACCTCTATAAATCCTTCCACAGTCAAGGCAAGAAGTAAACTCAGGACTAAACGCAATCTGTGAGTTTTTTGTATTCTGAAATGATTTCACAACAAAATTTGCCAGGGATTGAGAATCTGGTTTACTTTCACCAAGCCATATATGTGTAAGCGCCCCTGCTTCAATCAATGGATGAAAAACTCCTTCTTTTTTAACCTTTTCAATGGGTGAAATCGGCTCTGAGATATTAAGGTATGTTGAGTTCGTGTAGTATACCCTATCAGGTGTTGTTCCTTTCAAAATATCTGAGCTTTCTGAAGTAAAATGTTCATAGTCAAGCCGCGCAAATCTATATGCTGTTGATTCTGCAGGAGTTTGTTCAAGAACAAATCTTAATCCGGTTTCTTTTGAGTATCTTTCACACAAAATTTTAAGATAGGATATAACCTTTACTCCAAATCTAAAGGCATCCTCTGAATCATGTAATTGACTTCCTGTGTGAAATTGAACCATTTCATTTAATCCGAGTAGTCCCACCAGATAAGTAACCCTGTACATTCTTAAATATGGCTCACCATCAAGATTCATCGTCAAGAGCGCAAGCGGACCATTCTGACCAGCAGAAAGAAGTTCCTGAATGAAACGTTGCTTTTCCATATGGGCCTTTACAACCAGTTTCATCAGATTTTCAAGATTCTCGAAAATTTTTGTATCATCATGGTCAGAAATATATGCAACACGTGGAAGATTAAGTGTAACATTCTGAAGTGCTGTGAACCTCATCTTCCATGGTGTCTTTGCATCCTCGATATCCGATGCCTCGAGCTTAAAAGATAGCCTGCAGCATTCACTTATCTTTGCTGTATTATCTCTGTCAAAAACAAAATATGGATTACCCTTCTCTGCTGCAACAAGGCACACAAGATCAAGAAACTCTTTCCATCCAGGTGTCTCAAAAAATCTGTTTGTAATATGAAGAAGAGGCTTTGGAAAGAAAAATGGTCTGCCAATTCCATCCCCTTCAAGATATACCTCAAAAAGTGCCCTCACAAATTTCTGAGCAACACCCTGATATTCTTTATACTTTTTTCCTGTCTCTATTCCCCCGGGTCCAATCGCAGAAACATCCGCAAAATGATCAGGTGTTTCCCAATAAAGATTTATATCACTGAATATTGCCTGTCCTCCTCTGGCAACTGCCTGCTGACTATATTCATATATAAGCATCTGCGCAAGTTGTTTTATCTGAGAATCAGACATTCCCTCAAGAAACGGTGCAAAAAATATATTGACAGCATCCCATCCAATAGCACCATTAAAATGCCCCTGAAGCGCAGCAGAAAACTTTACCATATGGGCAAGAAGTGTTTCAGGATGTTTTGCTGGCTTCGCAATTGAAAGAGCATTGGGCAGATGCAATCCAAATTTTTTCACATACTCGAGCGACTGACCTGAACAATAAGGTCTATCAATAAATCCAAGGTCATGAAGATGTATATCCCCACGTAGATGAGCATCAGAAACCTCAGGAGAAAAAACTTCAAGAAGGGCAAACTCTTTTTTTATCTGTTCTGCAAGAGTAAGATTGGTTGCCTCAGGATTATGGGGAATATTTGCGTTTTCCTTGTTTGGGTTAAAGATGATATTCTTCACATCATAAAGTGGCAGTCCGAGTCGGGTGTATTTCCTTCTTGCATCCTCCATGCCAAATTCAATAAATTTCGCATTAACAAGTTCTCTGATTAAAGGCGCTGTAAGATTTTTTACCTTTGATTCAATAATTTCTTTTTCGATCTCAATCGCAATAAATCTTGCTGCCCTTTCGTCTATTCCTGTTTCTCTAACAATAGAGTTTACAATCTTCTCTGTGTTCCATAAAACAATATCTTCACCGCTTGTCCTGACAAAAAGACTCAAATCTGTTGCCTCTTTTTTAATTTCTTCCTGTTCTTCGAGGATATTTTTGTCGAGTATCCCCTGTTTTAACTGTCTTATTCTTGCACGTTTTTCTCTATAAAGAATATAAGATTTTGCTGTTTTGGCATGTCCTGTTTTAATTAAAACTTTTTCCACAATATCCTGTATTTCTTCAACTGTTGGTATTTTTCCCTTAAATTCTTTATTAAGATATACACTAACTGCCTCTGCAAGATCTTCAGCAAGATATCTATCCTGGCCACCAACACTTTTTGCTGCCTTGAAAATTGCATCCGCTATCTTTGTTTTCTCAAAGGGAACAACCCTCCCATCTCTTTTTTTTATAAACTCAATTCTCTCCATGTTTACCTGTTCCATCAGATTCTCCCCTCATTTCTTCAATTTCTTTTTCAAATTCTGAAATATCCTTGAATTGTCTGTAAACAGACGCAAATCTAACATAGGCAACCTCATCAATCTTCCGAAGTTTTTCTATTATCAATCTGCCTATCTCTTTTGAAGCAACCTCTTTTTCAAATCTCTGTCTGAGTTCCTGTTCTATCTCATCAACAATCAAAGAAATCTTTTCTGTGCTGATAGGTAGTTTTTCACATGCTTTCTTAATACCATTGAAAACTTTTTCCTTTACAAAGTTTTCCCTTCTGCCATCTTTTTTAACAACAATAAGTGGTTTTTTTTCAATTTCTTCGTATGTGGTATATCTTTTTTCACAACGCAGACATTCCCTTCTTCTCCTCACCTGCAGGCCATCTTCACTCTCTCTCGAGTCAATAACCTTATCTTCAAGGAAACCACAGTAAGGACATTTCATCGCAATATATTGTATCCAATAAAATCATAATACACAATATTTAGGTTGTCAAGCATAATAATAAAAAGGTCAATAATAAAGCGGGTTAATCAAATTCGTATCCCATTTCGTCCAACCTGTACACACGCCATTTCAAATCTTCTTTCCTTATCTTTAAAATAAACCTTCCTGCATCTTTATAATCTTCACCGTCTGTGGTTTTAATATAAAAGGTTGCAAAAAACCTCACAGTTGCATTTGATTTTTCTATATCAATCTCTATTTGACTAATATCAATATCAATCGTTCTAATAGAATCTATGTTGTTTCTTAAAAGAATATAAAGTGTTCCATAGGTATTATCAAAACAATCTCTGTAATCGAGTGTAAAGTGCCGTATAAAACTGTTTATATCTTTTTTTTCTATCTCAGAAACCGCAAGCGAAATTGTTTTCCGAATCTTTTCATTTTCATCAGGGAAAAAAACATATTTTATACCAATGGATACACCACAGATAATAATGAGCAAAGCAAACCACTTAAGTATTCTTTTTTTCTGTCTTTTTTTCATCTATACCCGATTGCTGAGCCTAAAATATTTTTCATTGAAATTTGAGGATGAAAATGATCATCCCATGGCATTATTCTATTATCCCCGCACACAAAAAAATGGTTTTCTTTTACAATGAATGGTTCAGTATTCCAGTTTCCTCGCTCCTTCAAATATGGTTCTGGTACCTCAACATCATTTATAAAAAGAACCCCATTTTTGAATTCAACCTTTTCTCCAGGAAAAGCAAGCACCCTTTTTATAAAATATACATAGGGTTTGTTTGATGTTCTAAAAATTACGATATCCCCTCTTCTAATCTGATGGAATTTATAAGCAATCTTATTAACAAGAACAATGGAACCATCATGCACTGTTGGCTCCATGCTCATTCCAAATGCTCTGAACCACTGGATAAAAAACAATCTGATGATGATTAATAATACAATGACTGCAGATGTTCTGATGATGGCAATTTTATAGTTTGTAGGAAATATTCTTATTCTCATTTGAGGAAATATCCTTTTGTTTATCAAGAATATATTTTACCAGTGGGAAATGAAATATAAAAATCAGAATTATTTTTACCTGAAAGATAATACTTTTCCACTTCTTGTAGCAGGAGATTATCTGCAATAAACAAGATTAGAAAAAAATTATTGATTGTAATATATTAAATACATTCAATAGGTAAACGAATTGCAGAAGTTGAGATACATAGGTAACACCTCAATGGTTTTGTAAGAGTAAAGCGCCAAAGAAGGTTAGGCAACCAGAAATCAGCCAAGAACAAGAGAAAAGGGTGATAAAAATAAGGAAAGAGCATATTCGGTATGGCAAAAAGAAGATAAAGGTTTTATATGAGCAAGAATATGGAGAATCAATCTCAACATGGAAGATATATCGGATAATAAGAGAGCGCAATTTATATTATCATCCAGTAAAGAATGAATTATTAAGGAAAAGGCGAAAACTTGCTGAAAAGAAGAAACGGATAACAGAGTTGCAGAAAAAGGCAATTAAGGATTTATTATTTCAAATGGATACAAAGGTAATCTGGTGTAATCCAGAAAAGAGATATATTTTCACAGCGATAGAGAGAGACACAAAGATTGCGTTTGCGAGGATGTACAAGAACAATTCTTCGTATTGTGCAAGAGATTTTCTACTACGGTTATATTTTCTTCTTGATGGAAATATACAGTATCTGCACAGTGATAATGGTTCAGAATTTGCCAAATATTTTGACCAGGCATGTGCTGAACTACAAATTCCCCATTATTTTTCACAAGTACCTACACCCAAAGACCATGCAGAAATAGAACGATTCAACAGAACCTTGGAGGAAGAATTTTTACAAATCGGACATTATATTGATGATCCAGAAATATTTAATCCCTTGCTTACAGAGTGGCTTATAGAATATAATTTCAAAAGACCTCATGAATCATTAAAATATCAAACGCCTTTTGACTTCTTTTTTTAGAACAAAAAGTGTTACCTATGTACCCTACCTGTACACATATTTGACAGGAAAATCTGAAAATTGTAAATTCAATGAAAGCAGTTTATTAAAATATTTACATTATTTTTATCTTCGTTTATGAAAATCTGTATCTGTCAGTACAGTATAGAATGGGAAAATAAACAGGCAAACAAAAGAAAAATCTGTGATATTCTTTCTAAAGTAAAACAACAGGTACAATGGATTATTTTTCCTGAAACTTGCCTTACTGGCTTTACTTTTAATAAAAACCTACAGACCACAGATAATGATATTACCTTTTTTTCTGAGATTACAAAAAAATTTAGAGCATACTTAAGTTTTGGCGGAGTTTATAATAAAGAAAATGTATGTATAACAATTAATCCTGAGGGTAGTTTAATCTCAAAAACTTCAAAAATACATATGTTTTCTCCATCAGGTGAGCATCTTTATCATAAACAGGGTTCAACATTCAGTCCATTCATAATAAACAACACAAGAATAACCCCATTTATATGCTATGACCTTAGATTTGCACCGATGTTCTGGACTGCTGCAGAAAAAACAGATGTTTTTCTTGTGATTGCAAACTGGCCTGAGAAAAGAAGAACCCACTGGAAAACACTTCTGCGTGCAAGGGCAATTGAAAATCAGGCATTTGTTATAGGAGTTAATAGAACAGGATCAAGTCCAGTTGCAGATTACTATGGAGATTCCTGTGTTATATCGCCTGATGGAGAAATAATCCTTGATGCTAAAAACAGAGAAAAAGCATTTATCGTGGATATCAAACCAGATGATGTATGTACATCCAGGAAGAACTTTCCGGTATTAAAGGATAGAAAAAAATTTTCTGACTATGGCTGTTTTGGAAAATAAATGAAAAACAAAAATACATGGCATTTTAATATTGATAATTTTCCTGCAGGAAAAACAACCTGGCCGTGCCGCATAAGTATTCCTGTTTGTCCTAATTTTAAGATTCCTGCGTTTTCTGTGATAAGACCTAATGGCTCAGTTGTTCCTGCTCAATCAAGAACCATTATCAAATATCCTTCTGGTTCCCCACGATGGATACAACTGGACTTTACAGGAAGTGGTTTATATAAAATCACAAATAAATCCTGCGTATATAAAGATCAAAATTTTCTTTCCATAGAAAAAATAGATAATGGCTTCATAGTTAAAAACAACAGATTGAAAATCGTGCTGAACAAGAAAATTTCATTCCCGATTCAGTCAATAATCTGGAAGGATTTACTCCTTGCTTGTCCGGATGCTATCCCTTACCCGCAAATCCCCCCTCTCTTATAAAAAATCAGCGGATAAAATAAAGTAGAATTTATTGAAGAATTACCATGGCAAAAAAGGGACATTTTATCTTTTAATACACAGGCATTTGACAGGCAAAAAATAAAGTGTTTTGATATACTCAAAAACAATCAATAACGAAGCCATCCACAGGATCAAAGCGGTTTTTGCACAAGATTTAATCAGCCAATAAAAAGAGGGAGTGTATCCTAGAAAAATATATGAAAACTATACCTCTTCTTGAACCCACAACACTGATATTGCCTTTGAAGGATGCCTGGAATTATCCGGGTTCTGGATATCTTGATATACTCTTTTACTATCCGCAGATTGAGAATCTGCAGAATGTTTACATGAAAAAACGCAATTGGAAGATGATTCCAGAGGAATCACCTCCAGAAGTAAGAATATGGCTTTTAAGCCCAGCAGAAAATCCTTCGTTGACGATTGATAGCCAGAAATTTAATTCAGTGCATAGCGAGCCAGCAGAAAACAAGACAACATGGTTTGATTTTGGCATCATAAATAAAAGATTTGGTTGGCCAAGAGGATTTGGACAAATGCGATTCCGGGGAATTACCCGGGAAGAATCCCTGGTATCAATACTCATCATTACTGACCAGATAAATTCTGTTCTCTCCAAATCCATTGAGAATGCCGAGATGATCCTGCAGGGCATCACACGGAAAAACGTAGGAAAAACATTCATAAATCCATCAACTGTACCTGTGGGATCTCCAGTGTTATTTACTCTTGTTTATGAAACCGGACACATTGGAATTCCTCCTGGTAGTCGCATACTTCTTTCGATACCAAAGGCATTTGCCAGACCCCAGATTCTCAACAAAAACGCTGATGGCTGGATTTCAGTTGCATGGGCAGAGCGTCCGTGTATTATCCAGAATATTGAAGATGCAGGACCTCCTTATGTCAATGTGTGCACTATTTGTTCCCTGCCAGAAGGATTACCTCCAGCAGGTCGCATTGTTTTCAATTATAGGACCAATTTCACATATATTTTTGAAAGTACATTTGAAGAAACAGAGCACAGGTACTGGTATTCAAAGACCCCTCCGATGAACCTATCGGTTGCAGCAGTGGATAACCGAGAAATATTTGTCCCTGTCTCACACAACAATGGTCATATCATCAGGTTTGTACCACGTGAGCCTGAAAGATTATTGTTATTCCTTCCAGGGAGACGAAAGTACGGTAAGCGCATTGAACTCTCCAGTATATTCACAGACAGATTTAGAAATATTTCGCAACCAAAAGCAGGATGGGATATTACATTAAAACTCGAAGGAAGTCAATCACGCAACCTGGGAACTCTTGAAAACCGATTTGTATCACCGTACAAGTTTACAATCCAGATTAAAGGATTAGAACCAGGTATCTACCGGGTATCCGCTATAAAAACAGACACAGGGCAAACTATTTCTGTCAGCAACCCTATGGAAATTCTTCCATCAAGAAGCCGCAAACCAAACATCTACTGGGGAGAAATTCACTCGCATACACAGATGAGCGATGGAACCGGTAAGTTTGATGAATTATTTAAACACGCAAGAGATGCGGCTTGTCTTGATTTTGCCGCTGCCGCAGATCATGCAGAGTTTTTCACAGACAACCAGTGGAGATGGATGCAGGATATCATCAATGCCTTCAACGAAGATGAAAGATTCTGTACCCTTGTTGGATATGAATGGGGAGAATTAACAGGACAACAGGGACATCGAAATATTTATACATCTGGCAAAAAATTAAAACCTGTGCGTGGTGACTATGAACCAACCATGTATCTAGATGGACTGTGGAAATCTCTATCAAAAAGAAAAGATATTGTTTGTGGCCCACATGCTAACCACTGTGGCACAGTGGAAAATTTTCTTAAATACCATAACCCTTATATAGAGAGGTTTTTTGAAATCTATTCAATGTGGGGTACCTTTGATGAACTCGCAAATAAATTGTTAAATACAGGCTCTATTCTCGGATTCACTGGTGGCGGAGATTGTCATGAAGGAAAGTGCTTCCTTTCGGCAGAGGATCAAGACAAGCAGGGTATAATTCCACACGGATTTTCTGCGCATATACGTTTCAAATGCGGAATTACTGCAGCGATAATGAACAAACTTAATAGAAATAATCTGATTGAAGCATTGCGCAGCCGACATACTTATGCTACAACCGGGCCAAGAATCATCCTTGATTTTTCTGTTTCTGGAATAAAAATGGGTAGCAAAAAATCTATAAAGGGTCTACCTGTTGTACATGGTGAGGTTCATGCTTGTGGAGAAATTAAATGCATTGATATTATACGCGATGGAAAAATTATCCATAGTATTCCTGGGAAAACAACAGATATAAAATTCACATGGAAAGATAAACATCCAGGGCCTTGCTGGTATTATTTCAGGGTTATTCAGAAAGATGGGGAACGAGCATGGTCAAGTCCGGTCTGGGTGTTGAAAAGTACCCTGCATCGCACGCGGAACTGCAACAAAATTATCGGCAGATAGCATGGTTTAATAAAATATCTAATTATCCATCTAAAACTTTTCTGTGAAACAAAAAGGGAGAGATATGAAAAGAATAAAATGGTCGTTGAATGGCGGGATGTGTGAAGATGAAGTACAAAAGATACATAATGCTGCTCTTCAGATGATAGATGAAACTGGTATATATGTTCCCTCAGAGGTAGCACTCAAAATACTCAACAACCAGCCAGGAGTAAAAATACATAACGGCAACCGTGTCTGTGTTTCTCCTGAACGTGTTAATGAACTTCTTGGACCATTTCCGAGAAAACCTGAATTTCCACAGGATAAATACTCATTTTCAGTATCAGGATATGCCCTGCGTTGTTTTGACCTAAGAACAGGAGAAATAAAACATTCCACAACCAACGACCTTATAGAATTTACAAAGATAGCACACGCACTCGGAGTAAATGGTTGCGCTATGATTATGCCACAGGATATGCCACAGAAACTCGCAGAGATTGCCACATATAAGATGTGCCTTGATGTATCAGACAGAATATATGGAGCAGGGGTCTTCAGTGATGCACAGGTATACGATATTATACAGGAAATACTGGTTATCCTCGGAAATGGCTATTCCTGCGGAATGCACATAATCAGTCCAATGGCTTTTGATCCATTTCTTCTTGATATGGCACTAAGATACATCCCAAAGAAAGCAGCCCTTTCTGTAGGAAATATGCCCATGCAGGGAGCAACCTGTCCAATCACACTTCCAGGAGCCCTTGCGCAATCATGCGCTGAGGTACTCGGTGGAGCAGCAATACTTAAAATACTCGGACCTGAGTGCGAGGTAAGTATTACTCCTTTTGTTTACCCATTTGATATGCAGTATGCCACGATTGTATATGGTGGACCTGATTTTATTCTTGCGAACCTTGCCGCAGAGCAGATGGCTGAGTTTTATGGAACAAGAGTTATGGCAAAAGCATTCAATACAATGGGCAAGTTCCCTGATGACGCACAGGTTGGACTAACTGCAGGAGCAGGTATGGTGATGGCGCTTGTGGGTATGAAGAATTTTGGATGGTCTGGAACCTGTTGTATTGATGAAGTTGCCTCTGTAGAAGAAATGATTATAGAGTATGAAATTTTCAGGGCTGCGCTTCATATGACAAATGGATTTGAGTTTGACCAGAATAACCTCGGTGTGGATGTTGTGCGCGAGTGTGCACCACAAAAGTCATATCTTATGCACGAAGATACAGTGAACCACTTCAGAAGTCAATTCTTTATGTCTGATATATTTTCAAACGAAATGTTTGGACCCTGGGATAAAGCCGGTAGACCCACACTCAGAGAAAAAGCACGTAAAAAGGCGTTTTCACTCCTTGCATCACACTCATTCAAAAGAGACCCAGCACAGCAAAAAGAACTTGATGCAATATGGAAAAAAGCATGTGAACTCTTTGGTTGATTACTATAACCAGTGTGCTGTTTCCAATAGCAATGATACTTTTGAAAACCCAGTACAGCACACTGCAAGGGAGGATGAGGGATAAAGTCCCTCATGTTTGGGGGAGAATGGAGACGCAATGTTCTGCGGATCCTTAGGCAGGGGGCTTGCCCCCTCCTAAAGTGTCGTGTCGAGAAAAAAACAAAAATGAAAAGATATAAGAGACACGACACCAGTGTGCTGTTTCCAATAGCAATGATACATTTGAAGACAAAGTACAGCACACTGCAAGGAAGTATGAGGGATAAAGTCCCTCATGTTTGGGGGAGAATGGATCCGCAATGTTCTGCGGATCCTTAGGAGGGGGCTTGCCCCCTCCTAAAGTGTCGTGTCGAGAAAAAAACAAAAATAAAAGAATATAGAAGATACGACGGACCCCAATCTTTTGCCACTATTCAGTGATTTTTCTGTATATTGCAGGTCTTCTATACCTCGGATGGAAAAGAGCATCACTTCTTCTTTTGACAAGAGTATCTGCTTTTAATGTATGTATCACCATTTGCTCTACTACTTGGCCTGGCTGCGTTTCTGCTTCTATCTCTCCAGATGGATTAATAATTATCACAAGTGGTGGACCAAAATACTCAACTCCTTTTTCTTTTACTCCACCGCAGGAATTTATTGTAATATGATAAACTCCATTCTGCCATGCAACTGCCCTAAAGTTTATCATTGCAAGTTCCCTCCAACTACTGTATGCCTTTTCTGGATTTGTTTTTATATCATCTCCCCAGCACATATAAAATGGCGCAATGATTACCTCTGCACCATTAAGATAAGACATTCTTCCTGACTCGCAGAACCAGTTGTCAAAACAAATATTTACACCCACCCTCGCCTGTTTCAGGTTGATAACTGTAAACTCATCTCCAGAAGTTTCTATTGTATATTCAAGAGGAGGAATATGAGTTTTAGCATATCTTCCGCATATTCCTTCTGGTGAAACAAAAACATAGGTATTTCTGATAATATCGTGTATGTCTCTTTCAGCAATACCAAAACCAATTGTTATGTTAAACTGTTTTGCAATCTCAACCATTTTTTGGGTTGATTTTCCACAAAAAGATTCACTCGCTTCAAAAAAGTTTCTATTAAAACAAAAACCAGTTATACTCATCTCAGGAAATAAACACCAATCAACATTATGTTTTGCGGCTTTTTCTATCCACTCAACATGTCTTTGTATGTTTACATCTGGATTTGCAGGACTACTAATCATAGAGATAGCGGCTATTTTTGTATCCTTCATTTTTTATCCTTTTTTATGCATTAAATCCCCCTCGCCCCCTTTATAAAAGGGGGAATTAGGGGGAGGACTTTGCAAAGGGGGAATTTTTAATTCCCCTCTTTTAGAGGGGTGTCTCGTAGAGA
>MWDQ01000019.1 GCA_002070645.1 candidate division TA06 bacterium ADurb.Bin131 | reverse complement strand
TATTTACGAGGATAAGAATTACTGGTAGTGCCGATTGCATCAATAATTGGGATTGCTCTTGATCCCCAGGTATTCCAGTCAGAGGATGTTCTTCCCCAACTAACAATCCCAACATTAAATGCATCCCCTGGACTCATAGACGCAGAGGTGCGAATAACAACATAAAGTGATGAAGGAATTGAAACAGAACTTTGAAACTCAAACTGATATCCTGTTGGTGTATTAAAAAGTGTTGATGTAAGGTATTTGTACCTGCGAATAAGAACAGGGCTATTCCAGTCAATCTGGGTTGATGTTCCTTTGTATATAACAACTCCGCATTGTTTTAATGATTCAGGATTCATATTAGTAACATTAAACCAATTACTTGAAGCATCATACATAGGAACAATCGGTGCAAATGAGGCAAGGTCATCGAGAGTAAATCCACCTTTATTATAAAATTCAACTGTAATGCCTGTTATTGATGGATTTTTACCAGAACTATTGTCTGTTAAATCTACTCTCATTACCTGAATCGGGCCGCTTTGAGGTGGAATGGTTGTTCCCTGAATAACAAGGCCAGTTATTTTTGCATATACATTGCCTGTGATTGTTGTTGAGGTAATACTGTGGCTTGCAGATGCCTGCTTACTACCTGTAAGCCATATTTCATTCTGTGGAATCTGAAGGAAGAATTTTGAGCCATAGGAAAGAGTATTGTTTGATCTAATGCAGATAAAAAAGTCATCTCCGCCATTTATTATATTAACCGGTGTATCAATTGTTAAATCATCCGATAAAACCCATCCAGTATCAGATATTGCTCCTGTTGGAACTAAATATGTATGGTATCTATGCGCTCCAGATGCATCAAATCCATCATCAGCCCAATGATAATCAAAAGTGCCGTATGGATTACTGCTGAACTTACAGGGAACAAGTGTATCAGTACTATCAAAACTTCCGAGTTGGCTATCAGCCAGACCTGCTTTGTTATCCCTCCATAGTGTTATTCCAGAGTAATTATCATCCCTTAAAACACCCAGGTCATTCGGGTCAAAGTTTTCAACTGCAAGGAGGTCTATTCTTATTCTTTGAATCTGCTCGCCAGGGAAAAGATTTGATGGTCCAGCTGCTATATTTAACCCAAAAACAGGTATTACATTAGATGTATTATCAGGAATATCATTGGGGTTAGTTGGATCAACACGATTCTGCGCTATGTTCTCGATATAGATATTGTTGTATATTGTTTTTACCTTGCTCTGGTCAATTCCTGCATATCTACTCGGATGAGAGATAGGTCCAAATTTTACTCCTCCTGGTTGTAGCCAGATTTTATAATCACCGCCAATTGTTGAAAGTGTTGGATAGCCATCATCGCTTCTTAATTGAATTACAATAAAATAATCATATAGATTGTCAACAAGTGGCTCTATAATCTCATCATCTATGGTTGTTGGATATAAACTTACTGTCCATTCCCGGGGATTTGCAGTTTGAGTAAAACCAGTCATCTGAAACATCAGAAGGGTATCTGTTGGTTCCCATTCTCCATTGTTATTGGCATCCCTCCATAGTGTTATTCCAGGAAATCTAAGGGGATTTGAGACATCTGCCTCCTCTATATTATAAAACCTGAATGACCGGTTTGGATCAAAATCAGCTAATCCTGTATCTGTTATTGTTAGTGTAATTGAATTTAATACCTCATATGGGTCCTGGACATGAGGGACTGCTTCGCCTGATGGTGTAACATTTCTCTGAGAACATCCAATTGCAATAACTGGGGTTAATGTTTCCCATGGAATTACCTGTGGAACCCTGTGTTCAAGTGGATATGGCGAATATTGATATCCGAGAGGTGTCCAATCATATCTTGGCCTTATCATTTCTCCTGGTTGCCACTGATAATATGGAGGATACTGTGGAACTCCGATAGAATGCGCGTTATCATACAGCTCAGGAAGAATATCTGCAATAACAAGTTCGCAGGTGATTGCATCAGATACTGCTCCACTAACTGCGGTATCTCCGGTAAGACCTGGAGTAACTGATACTCCTGTTGTTGAATATATATTAAATGTTGAAGAATTTCTATCAAGGCATGTGTCACTTGTTCTTATTGCAATAAAAAAATCATCCCCGGCGTTTCCCTCAGTATCATTTGCTGGAAGTATTGGACGCCTGCTGGATGGTATTGTGATTGTTCCAGTTCCAGATGTATAACCGAGTATTGTCCCCCAGCGGGTTATTATTACAGACGAATCAATACTTAGGTTTCCTGTCATATTTAGTGTAACACTGGCAAGTCGCTGAAATGGATTTGTTGTTCCATCAGAATCAGATGCAATATTAAGTCCAAAGATTATAATATATCCTTCGTTTATTGCATTCCTTCCGAGAAGATCATCTGAAACAGGTGTATATCCAGAATTTGGAAGTATTCCCTGTCCACCAATAGTGTAGGATGTAATTTTATTAGTCGTAACCTTCGAAAAACAGTTAAGCGGAAAAAATAAACATACAGCAAAAACAAAAAAACCAAAAATTTTCTTTACCTTCATATAAAATCTCCTTTTATAATCGCAAGTACTGCTAAATATGGTTAAGTTTTTAGCAGTGCTTTTCAATAGTTTCAAAAGTTTTCACAGTACTCACCTTTTTAAATTCCCCTTGCCCCTTTTTATCCTACGATCCTCCCGCATATCCAGACAACAGGTCTTAACATTCCTCTTACAAAGGCGCGAAGCCCTGGTTTATTTTTGATAAAGTCAGCAACTGGTGGGCTGTGCCTGTAGTAGAACCGAACAAATGCAGTGCCTGCTCTATTTTTTAAGAGTTTTTCATCTCTGAATTTTCTTAATACATCTACCTCTTTTGCAAATGGTGTTCCGTATGCGGCAGTTGCAATAAAACAACCGCCACTACCACTATGAATCACAGGGAATGGGGTTCCAACAGAAAAATAATCATTTCCTTTTAACAGGCTTCCTTCTATTTTAACAGTAATGTATCTTTGCTCGAGATTTCTCTCTATTACCTGTTTTGTTATATCTTCCCATTTGTTGTTGGGTCCTGGCCAGTGATAAACATGTAGATTTGAGAAACTGACTGTATCAACATTTGTTAAATCATCGAGGTGCACAGGAATTCTTATCTCTGCACTATCCTCGGGGTTCAGGACAAAATTTGAATTCAAAAGATATGTATTTTTGAATCCAACAACCCTCGAGAGTGGCGTTGGAATATAGTTAGAACTTACATAACCAACATACACATGAGGATCTGGTTCACTTACTCCTGTGGATGTATAGTATGCGCCAAGGTTTTGCAGATTTGTATCTGTACCAATAAAATCATGCCATTGATTAAACATATCTTCACCTGCATGTGGCCAGATATCTTTAACCGCTGATGATTTTGAAAAACTGTCGAGATACATCTCAGAGTATACAGGGTAATAACTTGGAGCACTACTATCATCAAAACTAAAGATTCTGTAGAAATATTCAGTATTTAAATCAAGGCCAGAATCAATAAAGGATGTATCGGCGTTGGTGCTATCTTTGAATATACATTCAGCACCACCAGGCAATCTACTGGCAACTGCATAACTTGTTCCATTCACTGGAATATCATCCCATCCGAGCATATTTGATTTACGAAATATGATTGTTCCTGTAAAATTGGTTGGATTTTTCCATATCAAAAGGATTCTTCCATCATTGTCAAATCCGAGAAGAGAACACGCCATAAATTCAATGATTGGGGATGGATTTCCGACAATAGCAGAAACTTTTACTGTTTGTGTGATAGGAGGATTGGTATTTGTTGAAAATATAATAGCACCTGTATGAGAGCCAGTGGTTAATAATGACCTTGTAATTTGAACTGTAATTGTTGTATTTTCCCCTGGTCCAAGTACACCTGATCCTGGTACCTTTATCCAGCCAGTTATACCGTTATAGGTTATAACAGATGTTGTCCAGGAATATGCTGTGCCGCCTAAATTAGATAAAACAATGTTTCCGGTTGTGTCAATTGTTCCAAAATGAAGTGTATCAGGAGAAACACCAAAATTAGACATAGGTGGTTGAATAGAAGTTGATCCACCAATCACCAGGGTTTTCATCTCTTCGTCATCCATATATTCAACTGTCCCGGTAAAATTTTGTATTCCTGATGCATCCTTTGGAATAAAAACAGTATACTTTATCACTATTGAGGATGGAACTCCTGTTGCATTGAATTCAAGCCAGGTATATGTCGATGGCGCAGTAAACTTGTCAAAAGGTATATTAAATGATGTAATCTGCCATGATTCTGGTATTGTTTCGTTAATTATTACAGCCGAAGGTAATGGATCTCCATTTATTCCTATTGATAATGTAACGTCAATACTCTGTCCTGGGATATAAGTCGATGAGGAAAAACTTCTTATTGCAGTTATTGTGGTAGTAGCATTAAGATTAAGACAAAAAATAGCAGCCATTACAAAAAGTATTGCCTTTGTTTTTCTACAGGATAATATCCTTAACATATTCAATCCTCCAGGTATTTTTTCTTAAAATTTATATCTTTTTTTGCTTTTTTCTCTACTATCTTTCCTCTTCATATGGAGAAGAATTACAAGTTTCTCCTCGCCTTTTAGTGGAGAGGGGAGGGGATATTTTTAATTCCCCTCTTTCCCTTATCCTTCCTTTGTAAAGGAAAGCCAGGATGGATTTTTCATCCTCTCCCTTTTAATAGAGGTGTTTCTTAGAGGAAACGTTATTAAATACTCTTACTCCTCCACGATGGTTCTATAGCGGATGGCGCATAGATATAACCACCCTTTGCCCAGAAATTAATAATTTTAAGAAGATGCAGGTCCCAGTCAGAGAGTATAATTGGCCATCCATCTATTCTTGAATTAACAGCCCATGCATCAATTGTAAAGAGCAGTTCGCTATCAGAAATTTTTTTATCACCATCTGTATCTGCTGGACAATCCGGCTCGCCATAGGCAATATATGAATCGCCTGATATCATACTTTTTGTAGAGCCATATATTATACTTCCATTAATAAAATTCCACGAACCGCTGACAGGAGTTCCACCATCAAACTCAATCTTAAGTTTAAGTGTTCCATCTGTAATCGGGAATATTGAACCGATGTTATTTGAAACAATCCATTTTACTATTCCTGTTGTATTACCACTGCTTGTAAGTGGAGAAAGTTCGATATCATTAAACCATGCGCCTGTTATCTTCCAGTTTGCAGATGCACCACTTAAAATTGTCGGAAGTTGTTCTGTTATAATAAATGAAGTAGGTGTATTAAGCGGGTTAATACTGATATTCAGGCAATAAATATAATATGGCAGGTTTCCATCAACCCTATTATACGGAAGTTGTCTTGTGATAGAAACATTATTTTTAATTAGTTTTCCCCAGGAAAATTTACCTGCTGGCGAGATTGCAGGTGATGCTTGTGTAATACTTTTTGTTTCAAGATTTGCAATATTGATATACCCTGCAGAGATAAATGCAATCCTAACATCATCCTGCCAGGATGAAAATTGAGGATAACATGGGTTTGAGGGTTGTGTTTGTAAAACAATCTGTTGTTGAGCAGATCCATCAGGGTTCATAATAAAAATTGCCGGAGAACCTTGCCTTGTTGAAATAAAAATAATCTTCTTCCCATCAGGCGAATAAGATGCTTGATAATTTTCGTATCCAGGGTTTTGTGTAAGATTTGTTGGCTGTCCGTTAACAGTTATGGTATTAGAAGATATTGTGATAGGCAATGAAAATATCTGATGTCCACTTTCTGTTGACCCTGTGTATAAAATTTCTGATTTAGAAGGTGCAAAAGACAATTCAAGTTTTTCAATGTTTGGAGAATTTGTGAGACGAATAATAGGGCTTGAAAGATCAATCTTTCTTGCGTAGATATCATTAGATTTAACATATGCGATCCATTTCCCATCGGGTGAAATTGCAGGATATCTTGCTGTATATAATGTATCTATCTGAACTGCATCAGTGCCATCTGCCTTAATCTTCCAGATTCCATTACCAGCATACGCAACAATACTTCCAGAAGGATCAATTACAGGATCATAATTTGTGTTTATTGTTTGTGTTAACTGGACTATCTGGTTTGATGAATTTACTACATAAACCTGTGCAGGAGATCCAGAAGTATAAACAAACTTTACTGGTTTTACAGTAGAAGGGAAAAACATAGGGAATTTCGCATTAGTGCTCTCGGGGATTACTGTAATATATGGGTTTTGAGATTCAAAACTTGCGATGTAGAGGGAAATTTCATCAGAAAATTCCCTCGTGCCCCTAAAAACGATTGCTGTATCAATTGAAGAAGAATCCGTTATTAGAACCGGCTGCGGATCTGCTTGGATTTCTGGATTAACCGGAAAATACAGGTTTGTAAGAATCTGCACTTCTGTCATTGTTTGAATATCCAACTGATAAATATCCCAATTTGAATAACCATTCGCATCCTGTGTTTGTTTTGCGTAGGAGATGGACGCGTGTGCTTGATTAAGATATGGCCTTCCGAGACGTGGGAAGTAAGGTTCAATACTATTATTGTTTGTAAGATTTGTAAGGTCAGAACCATTGGTAGAGATTATATAAAAATCCTCAAGATACTGAAGTTTATGCTTAAAGATAATGTGACTATCATCAAGAAACTGAATATCCTGGCAATCTCCATTCATAAATGTTAGTTGAAATAATCTTTTAAGTCCTGTTAATTCCTGAAGCCATAATTGTCTTCCATTTGTGGGACTGGCTGCTCTTGGTTCTGCTGCAAATGCGATTTTTGTCATATCAGGGCTAAGAGCGCCATATGTCTGATTTTTTGTCTGCGCCGTAAGGTTATATGTAGAACTTATGTTTTCGAGACCGCTGCCATCATATCCAATTGAATAAAGAGATGTCTCTGAAGATGTATTTGCCTTATAGGAAAAAATAATTTTTGTCCCATCCACAGAAATTGATGGATTCGAAACAACACCCGTACCAATAGATACCTCAAGATGTGTTATCTGGTTTGATGCGTTGTTTGAAAGATCATTAATCCAGAAATTATTATCCTTGATATAAAAAACACAACCATAATACTGTGAAGCAGCATCAACATAACCTGTTAAAAGTAAAAATCCAGCACAGCCAGCAATAATTACGTATTTTATAAAATTCTTTTTCATTTTTTTCCCAAACAAACACCATCCGGGTAATGAAGAAAGCCTATAGCCATTATTTTATTATATCCTTTTCTTCTATCTTTCTCATCTATTTTTCTTTTCCCTCTTTCCTATCCTATGGAGTGGATGTAACCTTGCTCCAAATATATGTATTGGCAGTCCTGCTGCTAACGGTATCGTACGTGTATCCTGCGGGATTAGCCCAGAAACTTATTATTGAAAGAAGCCACCAATCCCAGAGGTTCACATCTTCTGGCCAGCCAGAAATCCTGCCATTTTTTGCCCATAAGGAAATTGTATAAAGCAATTCCTCATCAGAAATTTTCCAGTCATTATCTCTATCTAAAGGTATAAATGGATTAGCGATAAGGATGTTTGAAAGTCCTTTTGTATATACCTTTTTTCCCTGTGTTTCGCACCAGCCAGTGATTCCATCCATTGTTCCATACTCTTTTGTACTCGGAATTTTAACAGTAATTTGAATAATGCTATTTTTCAGTGGAGCAATTCCTGATGCGCCGAATAACCATTTTAATATACCTGTTGTCGCGCCATTGCTTGTTAATTGCCCTGGCGTAATACCATTTATTTTAACATCTTGAAGCAACCAGCCATCCGGCAAATTTTCTGAAACAATTGCGCTACTTGGGACAGGAATTTTATCAGAATACATTGTTAAAAAATATGTAAATGGTATATAAGGGTCTCTTTCCTTTATACTAAAAAATCTTTCGCACTCAATAGAATTTCTGGATTTACTACAAACATTGAAACTTTCTGCATATAGGGTGGGGCTGACAGGAGAGGAATATATTTGCTGTTGAGATATATCAATAGTATAGAGGTATTTTGGGGTACCTGAAAGATAAAAAAGTATATCTGAAGAATCTATCGCAAAGCAGGGATCAGAAGGATTTACTGGAAAACCTCCTGAAAATATAATTTTTCTTTGGTTTGATCCATCACTGTTCATTAACCATAACTCAGGAAGTTGATTTCTTGTTGAGATAAAGGCAATCGTGTTACCGTCAGGAGACCAGGATGGTTGTTGATTGTCAGAAGTTAAAGGAGTTAAATCAACGGGTGCTCCCGCAGTAATTGTTATTGGGCTTCCTATAATAATCTGCACAGGACATTTAAATATATGTTTCTTTCCATTGACAAGTCCTGTGAATAATACTTCTTGATTTACTGGTGAAAATTTGATATCACCGTAAACTGTTGATGTATAGGTAAGCCGTACAGGTCCCGAAGAGCAATCTACACGTCTTGCATATATATCGCTATTTTTCTTATAAAGAAGATAAAAACCATCAGGTGAGAATTCTGGATAATCCGAGGATGTATCTGAATCAATTACTGTAAGGTTTGTTCCATTGGGCATAACCGTGTATATTCCATTTTTTGCGAATGCAATGATACTGCCTCTTTTATTGATAGCAGTATGTTGATTCCCTGATGTAGAGGTAATCCGCACATCTGTGCCAGAGGCATTCCTTAGATAAACATTACCATCCTGTCCAAGATAAACAAAATTTTCCTGTTGTCCAGAAGTACTTACAAAGACAGGCAAGGTTATATGAAATCCACCATATGTGAGCATCAAAAGATAAGGATTTGTGACTGGAATGTTTACAGAGTATAAATTGTAAACGTTCCCGGAGATAGAACCGCAGAAAATGATTGTATTAACATCTCCTGCATAAGCAGGGTATGGTTCTTCTTGTTTAAGAGGGTTTGATTCAACAAAATATAATGCATCTGTAAGAAGAACCTCTGTTCCGGTTCCATCAAGCGGACTTAACTGATATAGTGTCCATTTTTCATATCCCTGTGATTGTTGAACCTGTTTTGCATAGATGATGGTATCTCCTGATGGACTTACCATTGGCCTGCCGAGACGCGGGAAATATGTAGAAACACTTTCGTTGTTTGTCAGGTTGATAAGAGTACCTGTTAAGGTCGCAGTGTAGTAATTTTCGAGAAACGCCTTTTTTACCTTAAAAAGGATTGTTGAATTGTTGATAAACACAGGATAGGAACATACCCAATCAGGGTCTGATGTTAATCTTTTTATATTTGTTCCATCAGAATTGCAAACATAAAGATGATATGTCAGGGGATTTGCATTATCGTTTGCAACATAGGCAACAGTGTTCCCATCTGGAGAAACAGCAACATAAGTATAAGAAATTGCTGTATCCGGAGAAAGAAAATCAGTTAGCCCTCCGCTATCAATGCCTACCCTCCATATCCCGGGGTTTTCTCTGCCATTGAGTGGAGATTTTCTTGTAAAATATACAAAACTGGCAGGACTTTCTGAAGAGATGCTTTGAATAATTCCTGTGTCTGTTTCTGCAAAACCAGTTAAGAGGAATGTTTCCCCTGTGGTTGTATCGTACCTTACCAGGTTTGAAGAACAACCATTATACTTGATGCTCGAATAAACAATGTACTGGTGCTGCGCTGATGCATTTTGTATAAAGACAGCCAGCAGGCAAAGTATCATAATCCCGGATAATCTTACTCTTTTTTTCATAAATCCACCGTACCAACATCTCCGCTAATCATTCATAGAATTTGCCTGTATTTATTAGCGAATGCAAA
>MWDQ01000018.1 GCA_002070645.1 candidate division TA06 bacterium ADurb.Bin131 | reverse complement strand
GAGGGTAAAGAAAATAAATAAAAACATCGCAGAGGTTGAGTTATCTGGTATCAGGAGGAATATTGATATTTCTCTTATTGAAGGGGTGAATGTTGGAGATTATGTTATTGTGCACGCTGGATTTGCGATACAGAAACTAAGCAAAAAAGATGCCAGAACCACACTGAAACTTTTTTCAGAAATGAAAAATGGTACATAGTGATATACGCATGGACAAAAATTCTGTGACCGATTTAGTATCAGAGATTCATCGTTTGTCGAAAAAGATTAAGAGACAGGTTAAATTTATGGAGGTTTGTGGTACTCATACAATGACTATCGCAAGGTCTGGCCTGAGAAATTTGCTTCCAGACAATATTACCCTTATTTCAGGTCCTGGATGTCCTGTATGTGTGGTTCCAAATTCTTATATTGACCGGGCAATTGCAATCTCGAACCTTGATAAAACAAGAATACTGACATTCGGGGATATGTTCAGGGTTCCTTCTTCAGTTTCATCTCTCGAGAAACAACGCTCAAATGGAGCAAAGATTGATATTGTCTATTCTCCACTTGATGGACTTGAATTAGCAAGGGCTCATACTGATGAAACCATTGTTTTTCTTGGGGTTGGCTTCGAAACAACAGCGCCAATTGTGGCGAGAGTTATAAAATATGCAGAAAAAGAAAAAATCAAGAATTTCCTTGTTCTTTCAGGACATAGATTGATTCCTCCAGCAATGGAGGCGCTTGTTTCCAGTCCAGGCCATAACATTGATGGCTTTATATGCCCTGGCCACGTTAGTGTTGTTATAGGCGCTGAACCATACAGGATTTTTGCAGAAAGATATGGTATTGCCTGTGTTATAACTGGCTTTGAGGTTTGCGATATACTTCAGTCAATTATCTATCTTCTCGAGATGATTTCTGAAATAAAGGAAAAATCAGTGTACATACAATATTCGAGGTGTGTTAATAAAGATGGGAATATAACAGCAAGAAAAACAATGTATGATGTTTTTGAACCTGTTGATTCAGAGTGGAGGGGATTGGGTATTATTCCTTTAAGCGGGCTTGCTATAAAGGACAAGTATAGTGACTTTGATGCTAAAAAAATACCCGTAAATATATCTTCTTATAGAGAAAAGAAAGGATGCCTTTGTGGAATGGTGTTAAAGGGCATTATTTCTCCTTTTGATTGCAAACTTTTTGGAAAGCAGTGTACCCCAGAAAATCCTGTTGGGCCATGTATGGTATCATCCGAAGGAGCGTGCGCTGCTTATTATGCCTATGAAAGACGATAAAATTTTAATTACCTATGGTGCTGGTGGCAGGCAAACAAGAAATTTGATTGAGAATGTCCTGTTGAAATATTTTAAGGACCCTGCATTGCGGCTATTACCTGATTCAGCATCCTTAAGTATTTTTAAGTCATGCGCAGATATTTGTTTTACAACTGATGCTTATGTTGTTAAGCCGATATTTTTCCCTGGAGGGGACATAGGGAAACTTTCTATTTGTGGTACGATCAATGATCTTGCAGTTTCAGGAGCAAAACCACTTTTCATTTCCTGTTCATTGATAATTGAAGAGGGGTTTAGGATATCTGATCTTGAAAAAATTCTTATGTCAATGGCAGATACTGCAATGCTTAATTCAGTAAGAATTGTCACAGGAGATACAAAGGTTGTTGATAGTGGCAATGGAGATGGGATTTTTATTACAACCTCAGGGATCGGCATAAAAAAGAAAGGATTATCGATGGGTATTGATAAGATAAAACCAGGGGATGCAGTTATTATAAGTGGGGTTCCTGGTATGCACGAGATATCTATTGTCAATGCAAGGGAAAATCTGGGTTTTAAGTCAAATCTGAAAAGTGATTGTGCTTCTGTTTATGGACTTGTTTCAAAAGTTCTCTCATCTTCTAATGGTGTGAAATTTATGAGAGATCCAACAAGAGGTGGGCTTGCTTCTGTATTGAACGAAATTGTTTCTAATAGGAAATATGGGATTAGAATTTATGAAGAAAAAATTCCTGTTACTGAAGAGGTTTCTTTTTTTTGTGAAGTACTCGGTTTTGACATTCTGAACCTTGCAAGCGAGGGCAGGGTTGTGATGGTTGTCGACAGAAATGATTGTGAAAAGGTGGTGTCTATTATGAAAAAACATTCCTCAGGGAAAATGTCAAGTATTATTGGTTATGTGACCGATGAACTTCCTGGAAAGGTTGTGATGAAAACTAAAACCGGGGGGGAAAGATTTATTTTGATGCCTTCTGGCCGTCAACTGCCGAGAATTTGTTAGGTTTTATTTCTCGTATCAAATCCCTGCAGTCCTTTTAATTGTTTATCAATCAATTCGTTTGACCCATTACCCGCCGCTAATTCAGTTATTTCTTCCCTGCTTATGGTATTTGATTCTTTTACACCGCAAAGAATGAAAACATCTTTACCCCATTGTTTTATATAGTTAACTGCCTCGCCCCTTTTCTCAAAAACAAGTTCTCCTCTTCTCATTACCGGAATTTTTTTAATTTCCTCAATTGATTTATTTATGATGGCGGCAAACATCATAAAAATTCCTAACCCAGGGTTGGGTATGAGTGTTAACTCTTCTATGGTTTCTTCTGCTGCTGTGATGCCGGCTTCCAATACTTCTTCAATACTTAAGTACAGAAACGGTCTTGTCCTTCTTCTATATCTTGTAGTGGTTTTTTTCTCCAATTTTACCACCCCCTTGTTTTTATCTTTTCTTAAAATAAAATTCTTCGTCAATCTTTATTCTTCCATCTTCCTTTGCAGCCGCCCATGTGTCTGCAAATGTCACAAGAAGGGTTAAAGGACATTCCCTGTGTGCAACTGGCCTATTCTCCTGTATATACTGGCCATCATGATAAAGAATTGCCTGAGCTTCCTGATCTGTGAGAGAAATATACTTTGAAACAATATATAAACTTCTTGCTGCAATAGACATTTCTATTTGATTTTCATTATATTCATAACCAGAATTTTTTTTGATATATCTTGGAGAATGTGGCATTCCTATTTTTCCGACATCGTGAAATAGACCAACTATTGCGCAACTCTCATCTGATATTTCTGGTATCAAAG
Organism: candidate division TA06 bacterium ADurb.Bin131; assembly: GCA_002070645.1. Taxonomy (GTDB): domain Bacteria; phylum Ratteibacteria; class UBA8468; order B48-G9; family DTJG01; genus DTJG01. The sequence continues at coordinate 5,823 of MWDQ01000018.1, read as the reverse complement.
CATTTTTTAGTTCAAGCATTGTCTCTGCAACACTTACAGAATGAATAAGCAGGCCTCCTTCAATACTTAAATGATATTTTGTACTTGCAGGAGCAGTAAGCCATGTTGTTTGATTTTCAAGAAACCAGACAAATTCATCACACTCTGATTTTCTTATTATTACTTTTGAAAGAATTTCCCGATATCTTTTTACAATTTCATTATCTTTATACATCTTAAGAACCTGGAATAACTATATCTATAAATTGAATCGTTAGTGGATCATTCTCAAGCCGTGCGAATGTTCCACGACTATCTCTAATAGATACAGGGGCAACTGTCATCTCCAGAAAACCAATTGCTGTTACCTTTGAAGAAATATTTCTAAAGCAAATTCTGGCTTTTAACTCTTCACCTGGCTGAAAGCGAATATCAAATCTATCAGATACGCCTTTTTTTCTTGGGGAATAGATTCGTCCTCTTTCTCCAATTAATGCCTGTGCACCTCCAACGGTAAAAAGCGAAGGAAAACGTTCATTACCATTGTTGTCGACTGCTCGTACAGTATCAATTGTGAGATATCTTAATTCACTGGTACTGTTCCTTATGCTCATATTCAATGTAAGCACATTGTTTTCATACAATACCTCCTTTAGGACGAACACAAAAACATCTGCCTGTCTTACCTGTGGAGAAAATGGTTTCTCATCAGCGGCTACTTCTTTTTGTTGTGTGATGCTGGTGCCAGTGGATTTAATCAGATCATCCAAAATACGATCTCTTGCTATTATCTCAGATCCTGCTGCATAGATTTTTGCAGAGCTTACATCTATTATTTTTACAGAAAGGTATACTGAATTAGCAACAGGATAAACAGTCCCAGTGATGATAACCTCTGCGCCTGATACCTGGGCGATTTGTTTTGCGAAGGCAGGGTCAATAATACCCTGATTTGAGATATGCCTATCAATCAGGAGTTTGCTCAATTGTAATCTATCTATCACATTGATTTGTTTTGTACTCTGAACAAGTGTAATGGTTATTTCTTCAGCAAAAAATCTACCGAGAGTTGTTACATTTCCTTCGAGGTCAGTAAAATCAGTAATTGCCACAACCTTTTTTTGTATATCAGATACTGATTCAATAATATTTGTGGTAATAGATCTTATTTTATTAGTAAACTCCATATCAGCGGCAAAACACGAAACAGTCCCAAGTAGAATTACACCCGCAATGATTTTCCCCCATATTCTGTACATTTTCTTGCCTCCATGCAAGTATAATTTTTCCCTTCATTGTATCATATCATACCATAATAAAATATAAAAGTACCGGAAAATTGTGTTTGATTTTCGGAATAGTGCAAGGAGAATGATGATTTAATATCTTCAGTGCAACAAACAAGGTATATAATGATAGGGCGGATTTATTTTGGCGATGATAAGAAACCAGATATATGGTTGATAAAAATAAAAGTGGAACCAGTAGAAAAACGCGATATAAACGAGGAGACAGGGATGGATTTGCCTACGTCTCCCCTTCATAATAAAATCCCCCTTGTCCCCTTTAAGGGGAACTTGTGGGTAAGGGATAGTTCAAGGAGAGGGGGCTTCTATAGTTTTCTGATAATAACTATTAAAAACCAAGTATCCATACAGGACTTGCCCAAACGACCTCTTTGTTTTTTTGAACAGCCCTGATGTAGTAAAAGGCAAATGGTTCCTTCGAGAATTTTGTTGGCGGAAGAAGTATTTTTTGTACTGGGTCGCAATCTTCCCATAAAAATTCAGTGTCAATTCCCTCTTCTTTGCTCACATATATTATCCTGCCATTTCTGATTATCTCAATTCTATCAAGATTGTCTGTGCCATGGAAAATAATATGAAACCGCCTTGTTTTCGTTTCCCATCCGTAAATTTCTGATCCCAGTGGTTTGTCATTTACCGTGTAATAAAGAAAAATCCTTGCTCCGGTCGTTGCAATTGTTTTTCTGTTCCAGAGTGCCTTCCATATCCCTTCTCTTGTAAGTGTTTTTGCAAAAACGCCAGTCAGACCATCCTTATAATTGCAGGTTCCACGAGGAAAATCAGTTCCAGCATGGGATATATGATCATCGCCGCCACCTGTAAAGCCAGTGCGCCATCCTGCAATGAGAGCATTGATTACATAACCATTTTCAAAGGGTTTCCATCTACTTTCACATTCGGGTACAGGATTTCCATCTTTTTCTGAACATTCATAGCTTCCTCTTTCCTGATAAATCTCAATTAATCTTTCTTTTTGCGCATTATGATCCTTCCAGTCACAAAAGTTTCCACCGTGCGCAGTATGATGAGGTACTATAATAGATTCTTCATTTTTCAATGCTGTGAAGAGTGCCTGCGGGTCTGGATAGCATCCTTCATCTGATCTATAGATTGGTCTATTGTCATGATAATAATAAACATTCCTATCTCCATCTCCATTTCTTCTCCACTTTGCCCATTCATAGCCAGGGAAAGTAATAAACCTTTCCTCGTAATTCCATTTTTTAACTGTTTTGCAGGTTTTTTTCCACATCTTATCTGTTGTTTCCCATAGGTGGTCATGATCCCCAGGGGCTCCAAAATCGAGGCCTGCTTCATTCTTTAATTGATGAAAATAATAATCAATTGTTCCTGCACCATCAGACATCTCTGTATGTGCGTGAATCATTCCCCAGTAAAGATTGAATCCTTTATTCTCGCTGCATATTATCGGATTACTTATAAATTCTTGTGTTCCATATTTTACTGTTATCCTATAAACACCTGGATTATTCACGGATATTTTCACCTGCTGACAGGTTGAGTTTTTTACCTTTTTTATTTGTTTTTTTAATCCTGTTTTCTCGCAGAAGACCTCAATTTTTTTATTCAGTATTCTTGAAGATAGATTATGAAATTTATCTTCTGGTCTGATAAGAAGAGAAAACTTTTTTTTAGGGAAAACATCTGAAGGTCCATAGGTTTTTATATTGTGGATTTCTCCACCAAGAATATGCATCATGCAGGCAGCAAGAATTTTTTTTTGATTTTCACGATTCCAAACACTTTCTGCCTTATGTGGGCCTTCTGGTGATTTTAAGTTGTCTCTATAAAGAACAAAAAATTTGTTCAAAAAACGGATTGTTCCAACATCAACATTTCTCATTATTACATAAATATTTTTGCCTGCTTTAATTCCGCCTTCTGGTGGGAAAATTGTAAGCATGCCATATGGATTATTTTTTTGTGAAACTTTTAATTGTACATTGTTATACTTTACAAGAATAAATCCATCTTCTTTTGGATTATCAAGTTGAATATTGGAAAACCATCCTTTATTGTTTCTTCCTCCAAAAATTTGCAGTTTAAGAATTTCTTCTGGTCCGATATATTTCAAAATAAGAAATTTCAATCTTAATGTAATCTTTGTTCCTGCAATTGCCACAGGTGGCTGTGCAATTTCCATTTTTACTTTTGCAGGAATTCTTATAGGTTTTTCAAAATCAGGAATAAAAATGGTCTTTCTCATAGTTCTTTTTCTGATAGTATCCTGGAGAGAATCTCAACATTCTGTTGTATCTGGTTTCCATACTTTTGAAATACGCCGAGCATTATAAGATCACCTGGTTTTATATTCTCGACAGCAAACTTCATTGCTGAGTAAATATTGTCCTCATCTTTGCAGGATCTTCCTGCACCGAAAATTTTATATGCGATACAGGGTTTTTTAACCTGTTTTATTACCTTGCACATCATTGGTGGATCCTCTGGGTCAAAGATTTCTCCTTTTGAACCATTTATAGAAGTGAGTCCTTTTTTCCCTCTGCCTGTAAGGTTGTAAAAACAGGTCAGGTACAAATCAATATCCCAGTTTTCGTCTTCTGCCATCTCAATGAATTTTGGTTGATGTGATGCCATGCCAGAGATATATCCTGTATCTCTTATCATTTTAAGGTGGTCTTTTACAAGTTGTTTTTTTCCTTCCATTAAAAGGTTATCAAGTTGCCCACCATGGTGATATATACAAGCCGGCTTTACCTTATTTGAATTAATTAAATGTAAACTTGCTTCGAAACTTGCAAGTTCTGGGACTGTTTGCGCAAACCACAAGAAGTTTTTCATTCTACCTTCATTGTAATATTCCCTGAGCAATCTTAACATATGGATATCTCCTCGTACACAGAAACCGTTTATACCTTTATCTTGCGCAATATCCCATGTTTTCTTAATTTCTTCGCAGGTGTAAAAATCCATCATTTCTTCGTCAACATCCGGTGTTTTATGGGAAAATCCGCTGAATGGATTCGAACCGAGAATGAGTTTTGAAATCTCGTAATTAAATAATTTTAGATGTGACATTTTTTTTCTATTTGAGTGTTTCTATAATTGCGCATGCTATTTTTTTACCAATTTCCTGATATTTTTTCTGAGTTAATAGATTCTTTCCGCAAAATGCGTAGGGGATCTCAACACAGAGTCCAGGAATATTGATGTATTTCCTGCAGTATTGACTGAATGTAAGACCATTCCATCTTTCTCTATATTGTGCAACTACTGCACACTGTTTTGCCATATAAGTTTTCCCGATTTTCTTTTCGATAATGTTTATCAAAGATCTTTCTTTATTCATAAAGGCGCTTTTCTCCTTTTGTAGAAAAAAATAGATACCATCACCCTGTGCACCACCTGGGGCATGAAAATCAATGCCAAGAATAGGAGTACATCTTTCCTTCCATCTGTTAATATCTCTTTGAATTACAAGTGTCTCGTGTCTCATTGATGGATTTCCCCATGCACGATTGACGTCTATCGGGTAATTATCCTTTCCATAGTATCCTTTTTCAATCCCATCAATATTAACCAATGGAACAGCCCATACAATGCTTTCTTCATTTCGAATTTCTGATAGATACCTTAAAAAACCATCAAGAACAAGAGAACCTGGTGTCTCACCTGAATGCTGTCGGGCAACAATGTAAATCCCTGGTTTTTTTGAATCAGGAAAGGAATAGTCATTAGATAATCTTATCATTGGTCTGTTTTCTGTGCTAACCCCAATAGTGTCTTTTTTCCAGTATCCTTTTGATTCTTTCACAAGGGTCTCAATTTCAGGTGCTCCGTATGGGTAACATAGAGATATCTCATTGATCTTTCCGGGATTATTCAGGATCCATGATATTTCATATCTTCCATCCGGCAGAGCCAAAAATTCATAGTTTCTTTCTATCCTTTGCCAGTTTCCTTTATCCTTTCTTATAACGGGCAAAATGTTTGATAGTTCGCAGCCACCCATTAACATATTGTACGGGTGTTTGAGAACTATTTTTATCCTTTTAATTTTGTTTATTGCGGTTATTCTGAAACAGAACCATAAAGATTCAGGACCTCCTTGTGGAGATGCAGAAAATGATACTTCTGCTTGATTCTTGCTTGATCTAACAGAAACATCACACACATTTCCATACTGAATATTTTTTGTTATCCTGATTCTCATAATATCTGCCTAAAATTCTATTCTGACAGGCTTTTTTTTCTGGTTGCTTTCAATGGCACTAAGGACCATTGCGAGACTTTTAATGTTGTCATCTGCTGAAGTCATGGGTTTTTTGCCTGTTTTTATACTGTGCAAAAACTCGCGAATCAGCCCGGAATGTCCTTCATACTCGTCTTTTTTTACTGGAAACTTAATATTAAGATTCTTTGTTTTTCTGATAAACCCTGTTTTCCCGATAACTTTTTGCGCAGCGAATTCTTCCATGCCGTTCCAGATTGCACTTCCTTTTTCTCCAATAAATCTCCAGTTTCCTGCCCAGGTTGTATTCATTCCTTCAGCGCACCA
>MWDQ01000017.1 GCA_002070645.1 candidate division TA06 bacterium ADurb.Bin131 | reverse complement strand
ATACCTTACATAAAACTTGGAGAGATAATTCATATTGGAAAAAATACTTCTTTTGGTCTTGGAAAATATGTTATAATCTAAACGATGAAAGGAAAATTTAATGGATAAAAAACAAGAGGCAGTAATACTTGGCGGCCTTTTGCATGATATAGGGAAATTTTATCAGCGCGCTTATCCAGATAAAACAAACCTTTCCCAGCAAACTAAAAACCTTGAAGGATATATCTGTCCGTTCAATAAAAAAGGGAATTTTTTCACCCACCAGCATGTTTTATGGACCAATGAATTTTTTAATAAATATCTCAAAGGATATGATGATGTTGCCAGTATTGCAGTGTATCACCATAGACCAGATAAATTTGAGGACAAAATTGTTCAACTTGCTGACTGGCTTTCAAGCGGCGAAAGAAGAAAAAGAGAACCAGAAGAAACCCTTCCTGTTGAAGTAAAGCAAGAACCTTTAATATCTATTTTCTCGCAGATAGAGATTAACAACAAAAAAACAGATATTCATTTTTGTCCTGCAGTAAGTATTGGAAAGAAAATAGAAGATCTATTTCCCTGTAAAAATAAAACAGATGCATTAAACGAGAAGAAAAATTTCACGGCTTTATGGGATGGTTTTTCTACAGAGATTGGGCATATAAAACCTTCTGATGGATTTAATAAAAACTATCCACGAATTCAACATCTACTCGAAAAGTATACATTATTTGTGCCTTCTTCTGCATACTTCGATAAACCCGAGGTATCTCTTTTCCATCATCTAAAATCATCAGCAGCCATAGCAGGATGTCTTGTTAATTTAGATATTTCTGAAAAAGACCTTGATGACATCATTGAAACTTTCTATATTAAACCATCCCAGATTTTGCAGAGAAAAGATTTTGTTCTTGTTTCCGGAGACCTTTCAGGAATTCAAAATTTTATCTATTCTGTAACAACAAAACAGGCATTGAAAGGATTAAGAGGAAGATCTTTTTACCTGCAGATTGTTTCTGAAACAATAGCAAGGTATATTCTTGATGAATTTAATCTACCTGAGTGCAATCTTTTATTTCTCGGTGGAGGAAATTTTACACTCTTGCTTCCAAACACGCCTGATTTCCCGGAAAAAATAAAAAATCTTGCAAAAACAATAGGAAAGAATATGCTTGATTTACATAATGGAAGAATTATTTCAGTTCTCGGGTATACAACGCTCTCCTATCAGGATTTCACAACCGAGAATTTCTCCAGAAAGATTGAAGACCTCAGAAATATTATGACAAGAGAAAAAAGAAGAAAACTCTCTCCTGTTTTTGAAGAAAAAAACCTATTCAAGCCATATCCCCAGTTTATAGACAAAGAACTATATGGATGCGAGATATGCGGAAAAGAAATTGAAACCGAAGGTAAGTGTTCTTTATGTTCGAGTTTCGAAAATCTTTCAAAAGAAATCAGATATTCCAAAACATTAGAGATTGAACATATAAAGTATGAAAAAGAACAAATGCCGGTTGATTCCTGGGAACAGTTTCCATCTACCTTGGGCTACAAATATACCTTTAAAAAAGAATCTTTAGGTTCTCGCTCTGACAAAATTACTTATATTTTCAACAACCCTGATTTTCTTACAGGTCGATGCGATGGCTGGAGATTTGAATCAATATACAGTCCTGAAGGAACCCTCGAAGATTTAAGTAAGGTTGCCACAGGTGTTAAAAAATGGGCTGCGCTAAGAATGGATGTAGATAATCTTGGCTTAATATTCAGCGAAGGCCTGAAAGAAAAAAGCAATGGGCAGAATAAAGATGTCCAGAAAATTTCTATTTCAAGATACAGTATGTTAAGTTCTATGGTATCACTATTTTTTTCCATCGGTATCAACCATTTAAGGGAAACCAGATATCAAAATTGTTGTGTTGTATACTCAGGGGGAGATGACCTTTTTATAATAGGGCCATGGTCTGATATTCCAAATTTTGCAACAGATATTAGAGAAAGTTTTATAAGGTATACCTGCAATCATCCTGGGATTACTATTTCAGGTGGGATATTTATTGCACCTTCTTCTGGTTTTCCTGTTTACAGGGCTGCCATTGAAGCAGGGCAATTAGAAGAAAAAGCAAAAACAGGAGAAAAAAATAAAATAAGTTTCCTCGATACATCTATCAACTGGCAGGATTTTTACAAAATCCATCAAATAGCAGAAGAAATTTATACCCTGATAGAAAAGAAAAATGTTTCTCGTTCTCTTCTTTACGTTTTGTATGCTGGATACGAAGAAGAAAAACTTCTTTCTAATAAAAAAATTAAAAAAATTCCTTACGTCAGAATCTGGAGGATTTTCTATGCAATAAAGAGATTTATGGAAAGACATAAACAAAAGGAAATTCAAGAAGAATTAGATGAAATAAGAAAACAGTTTATTTCTGACTTTCGTCTTCAACCCAATCTTAACACAGCGGTTAGGTGGGCAGAACTTTTAACGACAAAAGAAAAAGGAGAAAAAAATGAACAGTGAAAAAAATTTCAGAAACAGACCAGGATTTAATGAAATCGAACCCTGGCACGATGATGTAGATAAAAACAAAATAAGTTTGATTATAAATCAATCAGATGTAAAAACAATGAACGAATACGCAGATTATCTTGCAAAAAAATATGCCCCGCATGAGGAAAAAGAAAAAAAGATAAAACTTACGACCTCCCAGATAAGAAATATTCTTGATGATGTTCAAAGAATGAAAAAGGAAGACATTGAATCAGGTAAACATGAATTGCTACGGCCGAAATTAGCATATATTGCCGGGAAAAGCGATAAAAACAATTATTCAATAAGGGGACTTCGCGAAATACTGGATTTTGCATTACAAAATGTTGGAAAAGATTTTAACAAATTTGAGAATTTCAGAAACTTTTTTGAAGCCATAGTTGGATACCACAGGTTTTATAGCAAGGTAAAAGATTAATAGGAGGCATTATGAATAATGTATCATTTTTAGGCAAAATAATGATTCAGGGTAGTATAGAAATTAAGACAGGCCTTAGAATAGGCGGTATGACCACAGGGGTTAAGATTGGAGGAGTTGACCAACCTGTCATAACAGACCCAAATAATAAGCCATATATCCCTGGTTCTTCATTAAAAGGAAAACTACGATCCCTTCTCGAGAAAAAGGAACAGGTTAAGATTGCAAATGGTCAACACTCCTGCACCAGTATAGATGAATATAAAAATTGCCCGATATGCAGAATCTGGGGGATTATGGGTGATAAGATTAAGGATAATGATGCTTTTACCCTAACAAGGGTTATAATTCGTGATACATACCTTGATGAGTCATCCATTACTGAAGAAATGAGAAGAAATATGGACCTCGAATGGACAGAGGTTAAGATGGAAACCGCAATTGACAGGTTTACTGGAACCGCAAAAGGTGGCAGTTTACGTCAGATTGAAAGGATACCCGCTGGTGCTATATTCAAGCCAATGGAAATACTCTTCAATATATTTGAAGAAAATGATAAAGACCTTCTTATGAAGATTTTTGAGGCAATGGAACTACTTGAACACGATTATCTTGGAGGAATGGGTTCAAGAGGGTATGGACAGATAAAATTCAAGGACATTGATATCTTCTGGAACAGTAAAAGATCCTATACACAGGGTGCTATCAATCAAAACAAAATCAGCAATGGTTTTACAACTCCAGTAGAAATATTAAAAAACTTTGAAACAATAAAAGAAAACATTAAAAATGAATCTTAAACTTTACAGATTAAAATTTCGTTCTTCTTTTCATTCAGGAGACAGAGAAGGATTTTTAGAAAGTACAGTACCAATGCTGCATTCAGATACAATCTTTTCTGCTTTCTGCCACTCATACTGGCTTCTTTACGGAGATACCCAACTCTCAGAGTTGTTAGACAGTTTTATAGAAAACAGGCCAGTATTTTTGTTATCTTCTGCATTCCCATGGATTAAAGAAAAGGTTTATTTTCCTGTGCCATTAAACCAGTTTACAGGTGATAAAAAACTTAAAAAAATTTCATTTGTTGAAAAAAAAGCATTTGAACAACTCCTTGCAGGAAAAACACTGCAGGATATTTCAATCTATGATAGGATTTCAGAAGGAAAACCTTGGGTTATTCAAAGTACTCCCAGAATAGCATTGAACCGTTTAACAAATTCTCCTGGAGAAAACTATTTTCATTTCGGAGAAGTTTTTTTCAATTCAGAAGATTCAGGGCTTTTTTTCATTGTTAGATTTCCGGATGAATCTTTTATAAAAAACTTCCAATCTACATTAAACCTTATGGCAGACGAAGGAATTGGTGGAGACAGAACTGTTGGAAAGGGCTTTTTTAATGTGCAATGTTCTGACATCGAACTTGTAACTCCCAAAAACACAAACAGTATTATAACAGTTTCGCTTGTTCATCCAAAAGATAACGAAATCCCTAATATCAAAGATGGGTACTACGAAATCATAGAAAGAAAAGGATATATTTTTTCCTATGCTGGAAGAAATCTGCGCAGAAAATCAGTAAGAATGATTTCCGAGGCATCTGTCTTTTCTTCAAACCTAACAGGTGATATGGTTGATCTTACCCCTGAAATATTCAAACAACACAGGGTTTATAGATATGGATTTTGTTTATCTTTGCCCTGTAAATTGAGGGAAGAAAATGAAGATTAAAATAAAAACACTTTCTCCTGTTCATATTGGTTCTGGAAGAGCAATAGGTCCGATTGAATATTTTGTGAAAGATGGTTTTTTTTACAGGGTGGATATGGATGGTTTATTCAAAGATACAAGATTTCAGAAGTTCCAACCACTTTTTATAAAAAAATCTCTTGAAAATAGAAAAATTTCCGAAGTTTTCGGTGATAATTATGACCTGTTAATGGACAATATCCTTTATAAACACTCAATCTCTAAAAGTGCAGAAAACGCAAATCTTATTGAAGTAAAGGAAATTATCAAAACTGCAGGAAGGGTTTATATTCCTGGTAGTTCTATTAAAGGAAGTATTCTTTCAGGAGTAATTGAACAAATACTATTCAGAGAAGCCATACAGGTAGATCTTAAATCTTCACTCGGAAATGTTCTGGACAAAATTACAGGTGGCACACAGAAAGAGTTTAACAGATGGATTGATATCAGAGACACAAATACATTTTCTCCAGAAAATGTTCTGGAACTTTCACAGGTAAAACTTATAGGAGCAAAAACAAAAAGGGCTATGCCTATACTCTATGAAACCATTAAAACAGGTTGTGAATTTGAAACAGAAATATTCTGGAGAGCAAAGGGAAATCAATCAATTGATGAAAATTTTATACTGAAACTTGCTGATAACTTTTATCGCAAAATCTACCAGAAAGAAAGAACGTTCAATAAGATAAAACAATTCCTTCCACCAATCCCGAAAGATGCCATCCTTTTAAGAATAGGACAGGGTTCTACTGCCTGGGCAACATCCTTTTTAATTCTTGCAGAAGAAAAAGGAATAACAAGTTATAATATACAACGCCCTAAATTTCATAAAACAAAAGGCCCACCTGCCACAAGAAAACTTGTCTCTGGTGAAATTTCAATGGGCTGGATAGCAATCAGTTCTTAACTTGTTGACAATATCAAAAGGACAGAATTATGTTAAAAGCACTTATTATTTCTGTTGGTACTGGTAGGAACAGAGAGGATATTGCACATTGTATTTGTTTTTCAATATCAAATCATCCTCCAGAATTTGTTTTATTTATTGTAACAGAAAAGAGTGAGAGAGAAACCCTACCTTTTGTTACTTCTAAGTTAAGCGGCTTAAAGTATGAAAAGAGAAAAATTTCAGATGAGAACGATGTTCAGACAGTATACACATCTTGCAAACAATTTATTAAAGAAATTCCCTATAAACCCGAAGACATTGCAGTTGATTATACCTCTGGAACAAAGGCAATGTCAGCAGGATTACTTCTTGCGGCGATTGCAACAAATGTTGATACCATAATCTACATAGCAGGCAAAAGAGATACCGAAGGCCGTGTTAGTCTTGGTACAGAAAGTGCATTAACATTCAAGCCGAATATTATTTACGCCGAAAATCTATTTGACTATGCAATCTCGTTGTTCAATAACATCCAGTTTGATGCCTGTAAAGAAACACTCAAGAAAGCAAGAAACACAATATACGAAGAAGAATTTCAAAACAAACTCTCATTACTCGATAAATTAGCCACCATCTATTCTGAATGGGATAGATATAATATTGAGAAAGCATTCAACGAGATTAACACCATTGATAAAAATCAGATGCAATTCCTCTCTAAATGGAAGATTAAAAACAGGATTGAACAGAATAAAGAATTTCTATATAAAGAAAAAAACGATAAATTCTGTATTGAGCGGGCAATTGATTTATTAGAAAATGCTTCTCGCAGGGCAAATATGGAAAAAAAGTATGATGACGCAGTTGCCCGTTTATACAGATTGCTCGAGTACGGTGCACAGATTAAATTAAGCAAAAAAAATATCTATAAACTCGTAGATAATGAATGCCTTGTTGATTTTAATGCATTATCAGAAGAACTCAAGACAAAATACGAAAAATATGGTGAAAGATTACCTCTGGTAAGATCCTATGAGCTTTTAGAGGACTTAGGTGAAGAAATTGGCAGGTTCTTTATGGAAGAATTTAATAAAAAAGAAAGTATGGTTAAAAAACTGCTCGGGTTAAGAAACAAATCAATTTTAGCACATGGCTTTAATCCAGTAGAAGAAAACACATACCTTGAAATGGAAAATTTCGTAGTAAATTTTTTGAAAGAATTCTACCCTGAAATTAAAAATATTCCATCAAAAATAAAATTCCCGGTGATACAAGGGTAATGTGGCTACAATATATTTAATTGAGCAAGGCGCTAAATTAATCAAAGAGCAAAAAAAGATTGTAATAGAAAAAGAAGGCCAGGTATTGCTCGAAATTCCTGATTTCAAGGTAGAGCGTGTTTTTATCTTTGGGAATATCCAGATTACCACCCAGGCAATGAAGTTTCTTCTTGAATCAGGGATTGAAACATCATTTTTCAATATCTGGGGCCGATTAATTGGAAAACTATCACCCATTGAATCCAAAAATGTCTACCTGCGTATTCAGCAATACGAAAAGCATAAAAACCCTGAATTTGTTTTGTCTTATGCAAAGATATTTGTTGAAGGCAAGATTAAAAATATGAAGGTTGTATTACAAAAATACAGCCACAATCATCCTGAAATTGATTTTTCTCAATCAATAGCAGAACTTGATGGTTGTTCAGGCGAACTAATGAGAAAGGTGCAGGTTTCGTCTATTCTCGGGGTAGAAGGCAGGGCAAGTGCAATATACTTTGAATGTTTCAGTAAAATGTTGAGGAAAGGTTTTATGTTTGAGGGAAGAATTAAGAGGCCTCCTCCTGATCCTGTTAATTCATTATTAAGTTTGGGATATTCCCTTATAACAAATGAAATGCTTTCTACTGTTTCTGGAATTGGCTTTGACCCTTACATAGGATTTCTTCATACACTTGAATATGGAAGGCCATCCTTACCACTTGACTTAATAGAGGAATTTCGCCAATCAATTGTTGACCGACTAACACTGGAAATTATCAATAAAGAAATTATCAATCAAGACGATTTTGAAGAAAAAGAAGCAGGGGTATACCTTAAAGATGCCCCAAGAAAAAAATACTTTGAGCAATACGAAAAACGTATGCAAACAGAAATTACCAGCCCTGAGACAAACCAACGACAAACCTATAGAAAACTGATGTTTATTCAAGCGCAGAAACTTGCAAAATCATTACTGGAAAATCAACCCTATATCCCATTCACAATAAGATAATGTTTATAGTAATAAGTTATGATATTGCAGATGATAAACGAAGGAATAAGATTGCGAAGACCCTCGAAAACTATGGAACAAGAGTACAGTACAGTGTATTTGAATGTATTGTGGAAAAGGATAGATTGCTGAAATTGCAGGAAGAATTAAAAAAGATTATTGATGAAACCAAGGATAGCATAAGGTTTTATTTTTTGTGTGAGATTTGTTTGAAAAGGATAGATATCGCTGGAACAGGTGAAATTACAAGAGACCTTGAGTTTTATATTATTTAAGTGGATTAGCGCAAAGCGGAAATATATGAAAAACAATAATTTATCACACACAGCCAGAAACATTTCAGTATTTTTGAATTATAAAAGTTTGAGATTAGCGAAAATATGGTTTACAATCATTACTGGTAGCGGTTCTTTGACAACCGCTGAGAGAACATAAGACCCGCTTGATAGGGGATTGCGACGATGATAGAATTGCAAGTAGATTGATTGAAATGTGTCAGAGAGAACATAAGACCCGCTTGATAGGGGATTGCGACAAAGAGAAGTTTTAAGAACACTTGATAGAATTTTTGATGGAGAGAGAACATAAGACCCGCTTGATAGGGGATTGCGACTCTATCAACAACTAACTTTACATATCTTTTTTTAGGTTGAGAGAACATAAGACCCGCTTGATAGGGGATTGCGACTTAACAATATCTTCCCATTGCCATTGCGCTAATATAGAGAGAACATAAGACCCGCTTGATAGGGGATTGCGACCTTTAAGATGTAGAGAACCATACATTTATTTAGATGATAGAGAGAACATAAGACCCGCTTGATAGGGGATTGCGACCTCTAAACAGTTAAGAGCGATGTTTGTCTTTTCGCTTTCGAGAGAACATAAGACCCGCTTGATAGGGGATTGCGACAATATAGATCTCATATCTAATTCTTGTATTGTTTCATCAGAGAGAACATAAGACCCGCTTAATAGGGGATTGCGACTGAAACTTTTAGAATCTTCCGATATTTCAAATTTTGT
>MWDQ01000016.1 GCA_002070645.1 candidate division TA06 bacterium ADurb.Bin131 | reverse complement strand
GCACTGTGTTTTAGATCAGATGATATGAAGATTATTTCAGCAATACTTCATTTTACCTGCCATCCTGTAAATGTTTTTGCAACAAAGTTTTATGCTATTTCTTCTGACTGGCCTGGTATGTGGTCTGAAGGGATAGAGAAAATGTTTAATACAAATCCTCTTGTTTTAAATGGTTGTTGTGGAAATATTAATCCCTGGCCTGCATTTGTCCCTGATTTTTATCCAGACCATAGAAAAATGGGTAATAAACTTGCAGAGATTACACAGGAAATTATTTCGAGAATGATTTTTAAGAAATCAGAAAATCTCGGATTTGTGTCAAAAAAAATCTCTATTCCATTAAGAAGCGAACCAGAAAAAACCGCGAGGGCAAAAGAATACCTTGAGAAAAATCCTTTTCCAGTAATGCTGAAGGATAACCCTGAAAGAGTTGACCCAGAATGGTTTCAGGCAGCATCTATTATGAGTGTTGAGCATACAAGAAAAAGAGGAGATTTTATCTATGAAATACAGGCATTTAGAGTTGGAGATATCGCAGTTTTAGGTCTTCCTGGTGAGCCATTTGTTGAGGGACAACTTGAAATAAAGATTCATTCTCCTGCAAGGTACACCTTTATTGCACATGCAACAAATCAATATGTTGGTTATATTCCCATAAAACAGGCATTTTCTCGTGGGGGACATGAAGCAACATTTTGTTATTGGTCAAAACTTATCCCGGAAGCACTGGAAATAATAGTTGAAAATTCTCTTGATATGTTAAGAGAACTTTTTCCTGGAGAAACAAATAAATAGACAATCACTGGTATTTTTTCTAATTATCGGAGTTTGTATTATTTCTGTTCGTCCAGCATTGTCTGATGTTATACTCTTCCCTTTATTCGGAGATAACGCTGTTCTACAAAGAAATGTAAAAATTCCCGTATGGGGAACTGCTTCAAATAGAGAAAAGGTTACTGTAAAGATTGATAAGACAATTGCCTCAAGCATTGCTGACGAAAATGGCAAATGGCAGGTTATTCTACCAGAACATAAAGCAGGTGGCCCATATGAAATACAGGTAAGTGGAGTAAATACCATCATAATTAAAGATATCTATTTTGGTGATGTGTGGGTTGCAGCGGGTCAATCCAATATGGCAATGACTGTTTCAAGCAGCAACAACGCTGAAGAAGAAATAAAACAGGCAACAAATAGTTTGATACGAGAATTTCATGTTTTATCATCAGTTGCAAATGAACCCACCGAGATGATAAGAGGTTCGTGGAAGGTTTGTAATAGCAATACAGTCGCAAGGTTTTCAGCAACAGCATATTTTTTTGCAAAGAACCTTCAACCAGAACTATCAATCCCTATTGGAATTATCAATAGTTCTGTCGGTGGTACAAGAATAGAGGCATGGATGAGCAAAAACGCCATTGAAAAAATTCCTGAATTAAAAGCAGAGATTCAATTACAGGATAAAAGTATTCAGGAATACAAAGCGGCTGTTGAGGAATACAACAGAAAACTCGAACAATGGCAGGAAGAAACGAAAAAAGCAAAAATTGAAGGTAGTCCAGCCCCTGAAAAACCAATGCCCCCGAAATCACCACTTAATCCTAATTCCTATTCCGTATTATACAATGGAATGGTCGCACCTTTTGTTAAATTCCCTGTTAAAGGAATCTTATGGTATCAAGGAGAAGCAAACGCAGGAAAGAATGTATATCTATACAGGATACTTCTTTCGTCTCTTATTGATGATTGGAGAAATGCATGGAAACAAAAAATTCCTTTTATTTTTGTGCAATTGCCTAATATGGGAAGACCTGTTGAAACATATGAAAATAATAATTGGGCAGTGTTGAGAGAATCTCAGTTTGATGTATTAAAAAAACCTGAGACAGCAATGGCTGTGACTATTGATATTGGAGAAGCAGGAAACATTCACCCAGGCAATAAACAGGATGTTGGAAAACGTCTTGCTCTTGCCGCACTCGGTGTTGTTTATAAGAAAAAAATAGAGTATTCTGGCCCGCTATATGCCGGGATGAATATCGAAAGTAATAAAATCAGGATAAGATTTAATCATGTTGATGGTGGACTTTTTGCAAAGGAATCTGAATATATACAGGGTTTTGTTATTGCAGGCAGTGATAAGATATTTGTTAAGGCACAGGCAAAGATTGAAGGAGATACAGTTTTAGTTTGGAGCGATAATATAAAAGAACCAATCGCAGTAAGATATGGATGGGCAGGAAATCCTGTTTGTAATCTGTACAATAAAGCAGGCCTCCCGGCTTCTCCATTCAGAACAGACCAGTGGTAGGTTAAGTTGTACCTGAAAAATTTAAAATATTGTTCCTGCAATATGAAAATGTGACAAATTGCAAAATGAAAATGTTACAAAATGATAAACTACCCTCCAACAAAAAGGAGGGTCAAAGTGGAAACAAAATTAAGTATGGAAATTGCAAAAAGATTTCACATTTTGGAAGATTTTCGGAAGGGATATTTAAAGCCGGAAAAGACTGCAAATATATTGGGAGTAACAAGACAACATATTTACAGATTAAAGAAAAAGGTAGAAGATATGGGGATAGAGGGTTTAATACACGGTAACAGAGGGAAACCTTCACCAAGAAGGATAGAGGAAGAAACAGAGGAAATGATAAAGACTTTTTATCAAGAGCAATACCAGGGTTTCAATATTTCTCACTTCACTGAAAAACTTAACGAAGAAGAGGGCATAGAAATAAGCAGAGAAAAAGTGAGGCAGATTTTACTTGAAAGCGGTTTATATGAAAGGAGAAATCATCCAGTGCATAGGACATGGAGAGATCCTATGTGTAAAGAAGGAATGATGTTGCAGTATGACACATCAGACCATGATTTTCTTGAAGGAAGAGGCCCAAGGCTTTATCTTATTGGTGGAATAGACGATGCCACAAATGAAGTTCCCTTTGCTCAGTTTTTTCTCAAAGATGGCACTATTGAGAATATGATTGTCTTGAAAGGAATATTTGAAAGAAAGGGATTTCCACTTTCAATATATTTGGACAGAGATTCAAAGTTTATAACGACAAGAAGAGGTGGTCTTCATGTAGAGTTAAAAGACGGAGTTTATGAAAAGAAAACGCAGATTGCCAGGGCACTGGAAGAACTTGGAATAAAAATGATATATGCTGGCAGTCCACAGGCAAAAGGAAGGATAGAAAGGTTATGGGGTACTTTTCAGGATAGGTTAGTAAGTGAACTGAGGCATGAAAAAATAGATGAAATGAATGTGGCGAATGAATACCTGTTAAATATTTATCTTCCCTCGCACAATAAGAAATTTTCCAAGGAGCCAAAGGTTTCTGAAACTGCCTGGAGGAAAATACCTGAAGGAATAAAATTGGAAAACATCCTTTGTATGAAAGACAAGAGAAAAGTAAAAGGTGATTCCACTATAAGTTATAAAGGGAAATGGTATAAAATTCTTCCTACCAAAACGAGATATGGGTTTATAAAAGCAGAAGTGGAGGTGCAGGAACATATAAATGGTTCTTTACATATTTTTTATAAAGGAGAAGAATTACCAACTGTGTTAATTGAAAAGAGAGAAAGAGATGATGAAAATTTTAGACAAGAACAATTAAGTGAAAAAGAAATTTTATATCAGATTTCTTAGATGGTGTAACAGGGTTGAAAAATAAATTTGACTTTTTTAAAAAGATGTTTTAATATTTTTCTGGTTGAAAATTCGGTGGTTGCAAAAGACATAATTGTCGCATTTTCATTTTGCAAAAAGTGTCACATATTTACTTTGCAATAACAAATATTTGATGCTGTGGTTATTCAATGATACACTTATTATTCCGAACTGAAGTAAAAAAGGAGGTGATAAAAATGAAAAAAGGTTTTACATTGATTGAACTTCTTGTGGTTATAGCAATCATTGCGATACTCGCTTCAATGTTGTTACCCGCCCTTTCTAAAGCAAGAGAAAAAGCGAGGATGGCATCCTGCCTGAGTAATATGAAACAGATTTCTCTGGCAATGAAAATGTACCAGGATGATTTTGAACACAGAATTTATGGCGAGGCTGGAACCGCTGGTTTCTGGCAGGGGTGTCTTTATGATATTGGATACCTGAAAAACTGGCTGGTTTTTAAGTGTCCGTCTGATCAGAGAAAGGTTAACTGGACACGTGCCGGAAATAAAATGTCATATATGATGAATCCTGGAGATGGATGGTTTATTTATAATGGTGCAGAAAGACAATATTCCGGTGCATCTCCTGACCACACAAACACTTTGTATATATACGATGCACCTAACTGGGACTTTGGCAGTTATGGATGGGCTTATCAATATCGTAATGCAATCAACAGCGGCATATGTACAACACACGCCGGCATGGTCAATATAATCTGGCATGACTACCATGTATCCTCTATTTCACTAAAACAGGTACTTGCGGACATAGACCCTGTTCTTAATTCTACATCTGCCAGTAAAGGTATGTGGACATTGAGAAGTGACGATTAGAAAACTAATTGATAAGAAGGGGGATAAACATGAAACAAAAAGGATTTACTCTTATAGAACTACTTGTGGTAATAGCCATCATTGCGATACTCGCTTCAATGCTTTTACCTGCCCTTGAAAGGGCAAGAACACAGGCAAGGATGACCACATGTATTGGAAATTTGAAACAGATTGGTCTTGCTGTGAACCTGTACTTAAATGATAACAATGAATACTGGTATCCATACAGAAGGGGAGGAGGTCCTCCGGCATGGACAGCATCCTCAAGTGTTGGCGGCACTTGGGAATGGCTCGGCTTTCTTGATACATTGACTCAACAGAAATATTTGGCCGGGTCATTGGTATTCAGTACAAATTATTATACAGATACTGTCAACTACATCTTGTTAAACTCCACTGGCATTGTTCATTGTCCTTGCGGGGATGAAGACCTACGAAAAACGTATGGAGGACAAGGGTACTGGGCAGATTATGGCTATAATGGAAATCTTGGCACATCTACCATAAGAAAACTGGGTAATGTAAAAAAACCATCAGATATGATGCTGTTTTTTGAAAGTACCCACGGAAACCCAATTCCAAATGAAACATGGTTTAATAAATTGTTTGATTCCTACAATGAACGGCACCCGCAAATAAAACTGTGTAATGCTGTATTTGTAGACGGGCATGTGAAGGCTCTTACAAAAACAGAGTATCTTGCTGCGGGTAATCCTCAGTAAAAAAGATTAAAATATTTCATTCTCGTAAAGACCACATGGTTGAGTGTTTTTCAATACCATCAGAGTATCAATGTGGATAAAAGAAAGAATACAGGGATTTTTCAGTAGTTTTCCTATGAAGATATGCTTCTAAAAAGAGGGGAACACTTCCCTTGCTCCTTTTTGTTATATCCATTACCCACAGGTTACCCTTTTGAAAAGGGGGAAGGAAAATTTCAGGATATTTTCTTTTTTGCAGATGAAGACCTCTGACGGATTTAAAAACATATCCCGGCCTTTTTTTACAAAAGAAAACACAGTTAAAAAAATATGCTCGTAAAAATTTTCCCCGGGATAGATTTCAAAATAGAAGGAGACAGAATAGATTGGTTCTAATTTCATAGATTGGAAACCTATTATCAATGAAGGCACTATTTATTAATCCACCTGTTTATGACTTTTCTGCATTTGACCTCTGGAACAAGCCATATGGACTTCTTTTTATCATTGACCTTTTTGTAAAAAATGGATGGGATGTTTTTTATTTTGATTTTATGGATAGGAATCACAGATTTTACGATGGAAAAAAGAAAGAGAAAAAATACGGCTGTGGAAAGTATTATCACCAGGTTGTTAATAAACCGGATATCTTTAAGGATGTTCCAAGAAAATACAAAAGATTTGGTCTACCTGACGAGATTTTTATTGAGTTTATTCATAAGATTGGAAAGGTTGATTGTGTACTCTTAACATCTGGAATGACCTACTGGTATATCGGCGTCAGACAAACTATAAAAATCTGTAGAAACATTATAGAGACCCCAATCATTCTCGGTGGAACATATGCAAGTTTTTGCCC
>MWDQ01000015.1 GCA_002070645.1 candidate division TA06 bacterium ADurb.Bin131 | reverse complement strand
AAAGAACCATTAGATTGATGTTGAAGAGGATTGAATATTGTAATCCAGAATTAAATGGTTGAACTCAGGAAATCCACGAGTTCTTGAGAATTAAATAAGGTGGGGAGAAATAGGAAATTGCAAAATAGACAATGTAGTGAGCACCTTCAGGTGCGATATACTTATGCTGTTATGAAAAGGTACGGGACTGAAGTCCCTCACTACATTTCCCTTATAAAATCCTTTTTCTGTATATTTTTATTTATTTACAATTTCCTGATTATCTATTGACAAAACCTTTTTAGGTAGGTATAACAAAGGTAGAAGATAAGGGATAAAGATAGATAGTGTCAAAAAACAGATGAAACTTTTATGTAGGAAACACTAAAAAAAGTGGACAAAAATCCATTCCTGGCTTTCTTTTATAAGGGAAGGAGAAAATCTCCTCCAATCCTTCTTTAAGAAAGAGGGGAGAAAGTGTAGTGAGCACCTTTAGGTGCGATGTACTTATGCTGTTATGAAAACACACGGGACTGAAGTCCCTCACTACATGGGTTTTGATGATTGAATGCCCCGTCTCTATGAGACACCCCTCTAAAAGAGGGGAATTAAAATCTCCCCCTTTGAAAAGTCCTCCCCCTAATTCCCCCTTTTATAAAGGGGGCGAGGGGGATTTAGATGAGATGGATATAAAAACTTTTGAAACTATTGAAAAATAAACAAAAACACTACTAATATCTTAGCCAAGTTTGGCACTACCTGATTCCGGTCAAGGGGGGGCTATATGATAAAGAAAGTACAAATATTCTGCTTAGTGTTATGGATATTATCCATTCAGTTTATTGGGTTTGGTGCAGATCGAATGATTATACCTATTCCTGAGATACAAACGCAGATTAACCAAATTGTTTTATTGGGAAAAACTGGGGCTCAAAGAGAGAAAATACCAGACGAAATTGCAAAATTAAAGCAAATGGGAACAATTGAATGTCTTTTACAGCAACTCATTTATTTTAGAACAAATACAATGAAGATATACAATGAAAAAAGAATTTCTTCCGACGAGATGGAAATTGCAATGAATATGGCTCTTTATATAATAGGGAATTTCTTAAAACCAGCAGATAATAGTTTTGAAAAAATTGCCTCTGAATCAGCACAGGATCTTATACGAGCAGTTTTTCCTTATCTTGATACCGAAGATACAGAGTTAAAAAGTCAACTTTACCGAATGCTTAAGATGGTTGACCTGAATGTTTCTGGTAAACAGATTCACCCTAAATATAGCGAGTATCCAGTTGATTATACTGAATACAAAAAATTCATTGAGACCAGCAAGGAAAAGATAGAGCCATTGATTCAATATATGTACGAAAGGGCACCTGGTGATGCTCTGATTACATTATCACAGGTATATATAAAAGATTTAGAAGAAAGGGAAAAGATTATTAATGAAGAAAAGATAATAAGGGAGGATTTTCAAAAGCGATACTCAGGGTCTTTAGAAAGTGGACATAGTGTTAGCGAACAAGCCAAAAAGGCCATTAATCAACTTTCCATGTACCCGCAATGGTGGATCCAGTTATATGTTGCTGAAATAATATATCGGGAACCAAGATTTAAAGATTCTCAGATTTTAGAAAGAATAAAGAGTACTAATCATCCACTTGTTCTTAAATCTCTGGGAAAAGGAGATGAAAAATGAAATCAAAAATAATTAGATATATTATTTATTCATTTTTTGTTATGATATTGTTTTTAACATCATCCCTGTGGAGTGATTCTTTTACAACATCTCCACAGGTTGCTTGTGGATATTCTCATACTGTTGCACTTAAAAGAGATGGGACTGTATGGACCTGGGGATATAATAATTATGGGCAGTTGGGGGATGGGAGTAATAACAGTAGTTCAATTCCTATTCATGTGAAGAATCTTACTGAAATAGTAGCAATTGCGGCTGGCGGTGAACACAGTATAGCCATTAAAAGAGATGGGACTGTATGGACCTGGGGAAATGGTGAAAGCGGGCAACTTGGAAATAGAACTGATAGGAGTAGTAAAATACCCATAAATGTTGAAGGACTAACTGATATAATAGCAGTTGCTGGTGGATATTATCATACTGTTGCACTTAAAAGGGATGGAACTGTATGGACATGGGGAAATGGTGAAGTCGGGCAACTTGGAAACGGGTTAGATAGGAGTAGTAAAATACCTATAAATGTCGAAGGACTAACTGATATAATAGCAGTTGCAGCGGGTGCCTGGCATACTGTTGCACTTAAGAAGGATGGGACTGTATGGACATTTGGAAGTAATAGATATGGTCAGTTAGGAGATGGTACAAAGGTAAGAAAAAATACACCCACGCAGGTTAAATATCTTACCGACATAGTTGGAATTGCTTGTGGTTTTTTCCATACTGTTGTACTTAAAAAGGATGGGACTGTATGGACCTGGGGCGCAAACAATAGAGGACAATTGGGTTGTGGAGATAGTACTGAAAGAACTGTGCCTGTTAAGGCAAAAGGTTTAACGAACATAATTTCTATTGCTGCAGGAGGAGTTCAAACTATTGCACTCAAAAAAAATGGGACTGTTTATTATTGTGGTCCAAGCAATACTGGACTGTGGGGTGAGAATTTTTATCTCCGACCAGTTCAGATAAAAACTCTAACCGATATAATTTTAATTTCTGAAGGAGGAGGGCATACTGTTGCACTTAAAAGAGATGGGACTGTATGGACATGGGGAAGTGGTGGAAGTGGTCAGTTAGGCAGGACTGTGGATAAAACAAGTCTTACTCGCCCTGCCCCGATAAAAAATTTTAATCTAATGGAAGTCATCATGGAAAAACCAGAAGAAATAAGAACAAACTCTGAATTAGATAGAAAAGATATACCCTGAATAAAAGTAAGACCAGAAGAAATACTGTGAGCAGATGGAGAAAGTCAGGCAGTCAACAATCTTCATCTGTATTATAAGACAGGGGGGATCGATATAAATATACCTGGACACACAATAAGTTGGTTTTTCAAATTCTGGGATATAACCACCCTTGATACAGCGGCATACAATCTATACCATGGTACTTATGGAGATGATGTAACATTTTTTGATTTAACAGAAGATGAACAGGAGAATATTTTCGATACAACTACACCTGATTACCAAGGGACAGATTCATCTGACTATGGATCATTAACAACCCCATTACAAACAGACACAGATGGTATAGCGACATCAATCTACACAGCAGGGACAGAGCCAGGGTATATTGAATTCCGGTATGAAGACCAGAGTATAAGGATAGCAAAAAGAGGTAGTATTGTATTTATCTGGGTATCTATATTAGATAGATGGAGAAAAGCGTGGCTGAAATTAAGAATTTATGTTGATGGTAATTTGCCAGAAGGATCGTCACCACCTCTGAATATAGAAGATATAAAGGATAACATAAGGGATAGTTTTAGTATTATTCCGGATGCAAGATTCGAATGGGTATATACAAAGTTTACAAAATGTAATAAAAATGAATTCAATATAATCAATACAGACGAAGTAGGTATACCTGGTGAGATGGGTAAATACGAAGGTAATGCTGCCTGCAAAGTCAATTACAATAAAATAGTTAATTCTTATAGCAACAGATATTCTGAGCGTGCTGGTCGTACCGGGGCACACGAAGTAGGGCACAAGGCATCATCACATCATAGTAATTGCACGATGGATCCATACATAACTGATTTACCGGACAACTGTGAACATTTTTGTAATTCTTGCAAGAAGGTGTGGAATAAGATATTAGGAGGTGGGATACTGCCATGAAAAAAAAGATTCCAATTTTCTTTGTAGTTATTACTTTAATTTTCATCGGACACTCTGTAGAAGGCGGCAATGAAGAAAAAACGAAAACTGAGATTTTACAATTGATTGAACAGATGAATTTACCACAAGGTTCAGAAAACGCTGAATTTAGAATTGGATATAGTTATGGATTACAACCACTTCCTTATTTGATTGATCTGCTGAAAAGTGAAAATTTTCAGGTTAAATCTCGTGCATATAGTGCGATGAGCAGGATAATTAGAAATAATTTCAGAAAAAATGAACCGGTTCCGTGGAAAGAAATAGATTTAACTCTATTTGAAGAAAAATATCAAAAAATATTAGAAGAAGCAATGAATATTGCTACTAAAGATGCAATTACACATCCTGAAACCAATGTCAGGATTGAATCTATAAGATTTATTGCGATGATGGGAACCCCACAGGGAATATCTGTATTAGAAAAGTGTCTAGAAGATAAAGTTTTACTTGTTCGTAAATGGGCAGTTTACTATCTTTCACATTTTGGAAAGAATTACAGTTATTTTAAAGTACTGGCGGGCGAAGAGCCAAAAACCCCAGAAGAATATGGAAAATATTTATACAACCCCTATCTTTGGGTAGAATCTATAAGGAAACTCAGAGAATTTGGAAAGGAAGCACTGCCTGTTCTTATAAGTTGTTCTAACTCAGAAGAAAAGGAAGTAAGATTGAGGGCAATGATGTTATTGGCAGAGATGAAAGCAGAAGAAGCAATGCCAATATTCACAAGATACTTAAAAGAAGAGACAGAAGACGAGACGATGTTTGCAATTCAAACATACTGTATAAGTGGTCTTTACAATATAGGGACAGAGGAAGCGATAAAACAGTTGAAGGAATATGGACTCAAACATAAAAATCCTGATATAAGATACTATACAGCAAAGACACTAATAAAGACAAACAAAGAAGAAGTTATGCCAGTATTAAAGGATTTAGTAGAACAAGGGAATAGTAGTATGAAATATGATATTGCTCTATTTCTGATAGAAAACAAAGAGAAGGAAGGGATAGAGATACTGATAGGACTATTAAAAGATAAGAAATATTTGAGGGAAGCAGAGAGTTGGCTTGAAGGTACGACAGGGCAGAAATTTGGAGGAATACCACCAGTAGTAAGCAAAAAGACGCTTGAAGAATACACGAAGAAGTGGGAAAGTTGGTGGGAGAAAAACAAAGACACATTTCAATTTCCAAAGCAGGATAAACAATAAATATACAGGAAGAAGTTTTGTGGTTGGTTCTTGACTTTTCTAACGGATAGATATATTCTTTTTTCAGATAGTGTCAAAAAACAGATGAAAGAGGAAAGAGGTGGGACTTGAGAAATGCAAAAAAAAGATGTAGTGAGCACCTTTAGGTGCGATGTATTCACTGTGCTAAGGAAAAGACACAGGACTAAAGTCCCTCACTACATGGGTTTTGATGATTGAATGCCCTGTCTCTACGAGACACCCCTCTAAAAGAGGGGGATTTAGAGGAGAGGGATATAAAAACTTTTGAAACTATTGAAAAATAAATAAAAACACTACTAAATACTTAGTCAGTGTGCTGATTCCAATAGCAAGGATATATTTGAAAACGTAGTACAGCACACTGTAAGGGAGGATGAGGGATAAAGTCCCTCATGTTTGGGGGAGAATGGGTCCGCAATGTACTGCGGATCCTTAGGTAGGGGGCTTGCCCCCTCCTAAAAGAGTCGTGTCGAGAAAAAACAAAAATAAAGAGATATAAGAGACACGACACTAAGTTTGCCACTATCTTTTTTCAAAAAAGGGGGGAAAATGGAAATTGGGTTTTTAACAGC
>MWDQ01000014.1 GCA_002070645.1 candidate division TA06 bacterium ADurb.Bin131 | reverse complement strand
ATTAGGGCCTCTTTGCACCTGGAAAGCGCTGCCATTGATTTTTGAATGACAGCATCAACCTTTTGGTCAGGATGTCTTCTGAGATTCCAATCCTTAAGTTTAATAAACGCCATGCCGCTATTTTGACCTGCGCCTGCAACACTAAATCCTGCTACCCACATACATGATTCAACTGCATTTTCCTGTTCAACAAGGAAATGATTCTGTACTACCTGCATAACCTTGCGGGTTTGTGCGACAGTTGCACCTGCTGGAAGTTGCACCTGAACCATAAGCATACCCTGGTCTTCATCTGGAAGATATCCAGTGGTTAATTGAAAAAAGAGTAATCCTGTGCACGCTACAATTATAAGATAAATAATTATATAACCCCAACCTCGATGCAGGATTCTTGCTACGATTGCCTGATATCTATCTCTGGCACGATAGAATGTTTTATCAAACCAGAGCAGGAAAGGTCGAAAGAGAAAAAAACCTTCTTCTGCTGCTTCATGGCCCTTAGTGATTGGTTTAAGCATTGTGGCGCAGAGGGATGGTGTTAAGATTATTGCTACTGCTACTGATAGCATCATAGCAGTAACTATGGTAACTGAAAACTGACGATATATGACACCCGTTGAACCACCGAAAAAAGCCATTGGAAGGAAAATTGCAGCCAACACAAGTCCAATTCCCATCAAGGCGCCAATAATCTGTTTCATAGATTTTTTGGTTGCTTCTTTTGGGGGTAAACCTTCATCATGCATAATTCTTTCCACATTTTCTATAACAACAATTGCGTCATCCACCAGTAATCCAATTGCCAGTACCATAGCAAACATAGTCAACATATTAATGGACATATCGGCAAACCTTAAAACAGCAAAGGTTCCAAGTAGGACAACTGGTACTGCGATAGTGGGAATAAGTGTTGCTCGAATATTTCCGAGAAAAACAAACATTACGAGAAATACGAGAATAATCGCCATAAAAAGGGTTTTAAATACCTCTTTGATTGCTACTGAAACAAATGGTGCAGTTTCATAAGGATAGGTTACCTTTATTCCTTTTGGGAAGTACCTGGAAAGTTCCTCCATCTGGGCTTTAACGGCATTAGAAGTATCCAATGCATTAGCGCCAGAGGCAAGCCGGATTATCAATCCAGCGGATGGATGACCGTTATATGCTGAATCCATTGCGTATGATTCTGCTCCAATTTCAATTCTGGCAACGTCTCTTAGCCGTAAAATGGAACCATCCTCGTTAATACGAAGGGGAATTTCTCCAAATTGTTCTGGGGTTTGAAGCATATCCTGGATATTTATAGTAGCATTGAGCATTTGGTCTGGTAATGCAGGGAGACCACCAATCTGCCCAGCAGATATCTGAACATTGTAAATTTTAAGAGCTTCTTTAATGTCTGACGGTGTTAGGTGGTAACCAACCATTCTATCGGGATTAAGCCATATTCTCATTGCATACTGAGCACCAAGAGCCATTACTTCCCCTACGCCTTGTACACGGCTTAAAACATTCTCTATATTAGTAGAGGCATAATCTCTTAAATCATCGCCAGTCATACTGTTATCTTCACAAACCAAACCCACAATCATCAATATATTTGCTGTGGACTTAACTACTCTTACACCTGTCTGTTGCACAGGGTCAGGTAGAATCGACTTAGCCGTTTCAAGCTTATTTTGAACCTGAGCCCAGGCAATGTCAGGATTAGTACCTGGTTCGAAATTGAAAGTAAGGACTCCTCCACCATCAGAATCACTGTTTGATGAAAAGTAAAGCAGATTATCAAGACCAGTCATCTTCTGTTCAATAATCTGGGTTACAGTATTATCAGTAGTTTTTGCTGATGCACCCCGATAGGAAGCGAAAATCGAGACAGCCGGCGGTGCAATGGGTGGGTACTGTGAAACAGGTAGAGTTAAGATTGCCAGCACCCCAGCAAGCATTGTAATAATGGCTATAACCCAGGCAAAAATTGGACGATTAATGAAAAAATCAATCATGGAATTTCTCCTTTACTTGTATTCTTAATTTCTGTGGTATTATTGTTAAAAATATCTTTCCTCTAAATGATTTATAAACTCTCTATCTGTATTCTACCTTTTCTATGCTGTTTTCTTTTACCAAAAGGGATAAATGGGTTTTACGAATATTCATACAATCCTTGAGGAATTAACAGCAAGTATAAAAAGGTTGATTATAAATTTTTTATATTTTTCGCTTCTCCATATGTAATATAATTTCATTGACCCGTTATCTTACCTTATTTCTTATCCTTCTTTTTCTATGTAGGGTACTGTTTTCACAGGAGAACCGGGTCTGACTCTTAACAATCCTTCAACAATAACACGGTCTCCTGCCTTTAACCCGCTCCTGATTAACCAGTTAGTTCCCACTGTTTCGTCGGCAACCAGGATTCTTTGTTCTACCTTATTTTCATTGTTTACAACCATAACTGAGGGAATTCCTTTAGCATCGCGTGAAACTGCCTGTTGGGGCACAAGAATTCCCTGTTCAACTATTCCACGTTCCACAATTGCTCGAACATACATACCGGGCAATAAAATCCCTTTGGGATTTGGAAATACCATTCGTAGAGTAATTGAACCAGTATTGCGGTCAACCGTGATATCTGAAAATTTCAAGGTACCAGTTAGGGCGTAAGGTGTGCCATCTTCCAGAATTAGTTTTACCCTTGTTTGACTAACTCGACCGTTCTTCAAACGACCAGTAGATAAATCCCGGCGCAATTGAAGCAAATCGGCAGTTGACTGGGAAGCATCCACGTAGATTGGGTCAATCTGTTGAATTGTGGTAAACGCTATACCTTGATATGCAGTGGCAAGGGCGCCTACGGTTACATTGGATTTACCAGCTCTACCTGTAATTGGTGATTTAACCTCAGTGTAATCCAGATTTATTCTTGCTGTTTCAACCGCTGCTTTTGCACATTGAATATCTGCTTCTATTTGTTTTACTGAAGCAGCGGCATCATCATATTCTTGTTGACTAACGGCTTTATCTGCCAGTAATTTTTGGTAACGTTCAGCACGGAGCCGTGCAGGTGGTAGGTTGGATTCAGCCCTGGCCAATGCTGCTACAGCGCTGTTATAAGCGGCTCGATAAGGCGCAGGGTCTATCTGATAGAGTATTTCCCCTGCATGGACATCGCTACCCTCGGTAAATAGGCACTTTTGAATAATACCATTTACCTGTGGTCTGACTTCTGCCACAAGATACGCAGATGTGCGCGCTGGTAATTCCGATGTTAAAACAACCCGTTGGGGCTGGATTGTTATTACTGCTACCTCCGGCAAGGCGCCAGTTTGAGACATCTTAGGTTTATTTGTTTGACATCCAGCAAGCATTAACACAGCAATGAATGAAGCAACTAAAAATACATATTTCTTTTTGACTTGCATGATATTCTCCTATAATAAAATAGTTATCAATTATTCGTCAGCGAGTTTAAGTAATTCCTGGATAACCGAATTAATTTGACTGCGGGGTATGGGCATTATATCAAGAAGATCCAGAAGCCACATCCCATCCACAGCGAAAGCGATTATACCTGCCCTTTCTGGACGTAGGCCATTTGCTATAAACCTGGCAAACTGACGACGATAGGCCTCTCTGGCTGGTTCAAGAAGACGCGGATTGTGCGCGGATGCGGCAAGGAGGGCTATCCTCATTGGTTTTCTGTCTGGTCTACGAAGCGATGCATTCAATATATGTGCTTTGATTGCGCAACTTTTTCCAGCCGGTAGTTGTATCTCTCGACTTGTCTGCCTGGATTCACTCCTTGAAATTAGCCGTTCAATCATTCCTTTAAGTAAAGCGGTTTTAGACGGGAAATAATAGATAAGCCCGCCTTTGCTCACACCTGCTTTTTTGGCTATTGCGCTTAATGTTAAATGACCTGCCCCAACAAGAATCACTACCTGTTCCGCAGCGTCCAGAATTTTTTCTCTGGCACACTTCCGTGGCATATGACCTTTTTGTCGTATACCAGATTTTTTTTCTTTTTTTGTTTTTGACATTTTTTATATTATACCGACCAGTCGGTATACCTGTCAAACTAAAGTAAAATTTAAGATTAAGGCCTTATAATATTTGGTGTTTTGCGCTTCAGAACTATCTTTGAATTTTTACCATTTCTGTAAAGGAAATGAGAATTTGGTTTTTTACATGCACGAGGTAAAAGATTCCATATAATAGTTTTATTTGCCTAATTGAAGTCGCATACTGCATCCTGTAATAAAGGTCATCATGATTAGAGCAGTCACCATAATAAGATATAATTTTTGTCTGGTAATTTGTTTCATATTTGCGCTCCTATTTTAGTAGGAAAAATGTTACTTTAAAAAGTGATGTGTGTCAAGTTTAAACAACAGAATTGCTGATACAATAAACCAGGAGCATATATCAATCAATAGACATTTTTTCGCGCACAAGATTAACAATAAACTCTTGTTCTTTACGGTTTTTACAGTTGCATAAGATAAAAAATCTGCCCTGTTTTAACAAAGAGATTTGTTTCTGAATTGATTCTGGTTCTGCTACTATTGAGACAATCTTTTTCTTTGCGCCATCAACGAGTTTATCAAGAATCTCTATGGCCTCAGGTGTATTTGGATCAGGTCTCCAGTTATGTATTGTAAGATGCTTCATATTTGAAACAGCTTCCATCTGATGATATGCTTGTGTATGCAGATGAAGAAAACCACCACTGTGTCTTTGGAAAACCTTATCTGTATATGGTACGCCGAATTCTTTATAGTGGCGTGGCGAAAGAAGCCCTGCCGCATCATCGCTTAAAAACTCAAGTCCTTTCTCCATCCAGAGGTATCCCGCAATAGTTCCATAATTTTCATTTTTGATGTTTGTTTTAATAAGTTCATATGCCCATTTAAGTGCTTTGTCGCACCTATTGATAAGAATATGCAGCTTCTCAGGATTTATGTATATATCGGTAAAAATTTCTGATCCTCTGAGAATAAACGCAAGTTCAAGTGGAGAACTGTATCCTGATAGATAAACATAGCACTTATTGTTTAGCCGTTTTATTGAATATTCAAGTCCTTTAAGTGCTATATCAACAAATTTGTTCTGTTTTTTCCATGGGAAATCTATTGTTTCATCTATGGTTTTGCCGATTGGCTCTATCCAGGATGTGTTTGCGCCAAATTTTATGGAACCAGTAATCATGCCTGCAAATATGCCAGATCCATACCTTAATGGAAGAACCGGGATTGAATCATCCGGATAATCAGTTCGATATCTATAAAGTTTCTCATCCCTGTCACACAAAAGTTTTGGAAGTAAAAGTGGATCTTTATCAAAATCAATTTCTTCAAGTGGAGGGATTGATATAGAGTTAATAATCTGATCTTCTTCTGGGAGAAAGGTGTATATCAGGCAACCTTTTTTTGCTGACTGA
>MWDQ01000013.1 GCA_002070645.1 candidate division TA06 bacterium ADurb.Bin131 | reverse complement strand
CTCTCATAGAACTTCTGGTAGTAATCGCTATCATAGCGATTCTCGCATCGATGCTGCTTCCTGCGCTGGCAAGGGCAAGAGAGCAGGCAAGAAGAAGTGTTTGTATTTCAAACCTTAAACAAATAGGTCTTGCTCTTAAGATGTATGCCCAGGATTATAAGGAGTATTACCCGGCATCCCAGGCTATGACTGCAGATGAACCATCGTCCATTACCCCACTATCTCTCTTATATCCTCAGTATGTATCAACAGGAAAAACATTTATATGTCCATCTGACCTTGGCCATAAGACAGCAAGTGCAACTGTGTACAATTCTGCTCCTTTACTGGATACAACCGGTGGAACTGACAATGCTGGTTGTTCCTATGCCTATGCTCAATTCTGCAATGAATCAGTTGATGTTGATACAGTTGTCGCTGTTGATAAGTCAGTAAGCAATACTGCTACCTTTGGTGAGTGGAGTGCAACACTGACTGTTCTTGGTACAACTGGTGGAAAGGACAATAACGTCAACCACAAGACAGATGGAGTTAATGCTTGTATGTGCGATGGCCATGTAAAATGGGTGCCAGTTGGTAAAATTCCTGACCTCATTCCTAACAGGGCAAACAACGCAACTGGATGTATAGCGAAAATTATTAATCCATAAAATTGACTACTTATGAATTGAATGACCCCTCTGAAAAGAGGGGTCATTCTTTTTTCCCTAAATACGGGGTCAACTCTTGACTCTTGACAAAACCAAAATTTCTCCAACCTTTTCGCCCTCATCCTCTATGGGTTCTATCCTTTATCCACAAGTTCCCTTTTAGAAATCCCCCTCTTTTACAAAGAGTGAAGAGTGATGAGACAAATTACAGAAAAGCACGGGAATTTTTGCCTGTATCCTTAAAACAGATTAAAATAAATTACTATGCTGAAACCAATTGATGATTTTTTTCAAAAACATAATATTAAGGTCTATGGACATTGCTCATTGAGCAATTCAGATAAAGAGAAGATTTTACTATCGCGGGATATTGTTAATCTACTGAATAGTGCAATTGTTTTTGGAATCCCATTGAGTGGCTCTGTGATAATGAATCTCGAGGATGGTCCTGATTTATTGTACCTTCATCACTACAGGCAGGCAAACTATCTTCTTGATAGAATATCTTTTGGTCTTGCCACAATTGTAGAGGATTGTGGATATATGGCTGTCCCAATCCCTGCATCCCAGATAGTTGACTGGAAAAATCAGAGGGCTTATGTTTCTCATAAGCATTTTGCTCTTTTATCTGGATTGGGCTGGTTTGGTAGAAATAATCTAATTGTAAACAGTGTCTACAGAAGCCGTCTGAGGTTTGCCACAGTTCTTACTTCTATCAGGTTTGAAACAGAACCAAAGATTTTGGGGTTTCATTGTGGGAGTTGCAGAAAATGTATTGAGATGTGTCCTGCGGGGGCAATAACAGAGACCCCTGAGGGATTTAACCATATTGCATGTTTTGAAAAGATTAAAGAACTAACACGCCAAAAGAATATATCACAGTATATCTGTGGGATGTGTATAAAGGCATGCGAAAAATGGGAATAATAAAAAAACCATTGAGCGTTAAACCATTCTGCGCAGTATTATTCAGAAAAGAAGAGAATCTTAATTTATCTTTATCTTTTTTAATTGATATATTCGGGAGTATTGATATTAAAAGCGAGATTTTCCCATTTGATTTTACTGACTACTATTCAAAGGAAATGGGCGAGAATCTTAAAAGGATTTTTGTGTCATTTGAAAATCTTCTTCTACCAGATGACTGTGCACAGTGGAAGATACATACAAATGATATTGAAAAAAAATTGAGTTTGCGAAATAACTCATCAAGAACAGTAAACATTGATCCTGGTTATGTTGAATTATCAAAGGTTGTCCTTTTAACAACAAAAAACTTTAGCCACAGGATTTATCTCGATAAAGGTATTTATGCAGAGGTAACCCTTATTTGGAGTTCAGGAAGATTTAATTCACTGGCCTGGACATATCCTGATTATAAGACAGAACCCGCCCTGAATTTTTTCTCGAGGATCAGAGAAAAATTAAAAACGGGGTCAACTCTTGACTCTTGACAAATGTGGAAATCCCTCCCAGTACTTCAGTTATAAATGAAGATTATAAGGTTCTGCAGTCATGTTTTTATTCTGGTGATTACCTGTTTATCTTGTTATAAAGATAATATGCAAACTGATATGCCTGGCTTTTTAATTTTCCAAGATTATAATCAGGATTTTGAAAAATCTGGGATGCAATAAAGATGGGTTCAAGTGGTAATTCTTCAACAGTAGGTATTGCCCAGGTTGTTTCAATCGCACCTTTATTTATTCCAATTTTTTTTGAGTATCTTGAAAAAGATGCAATTGCCTTGGGCTTAAAGAAACTCATCCCGGGAAATACTTCAAATCCCTTATTTCTGAAGTATCTAAGAGATGGATAACTTTTATAGTAATGGTAGTGCCAGTCAAAGATTAAGACGTCTTTTGGTATAAGATCTATTGCCTTGTATATGTTTCCTATTGTGCCATTACAATTGCATATCTTGAATTTTCTATGGTCTAAAAGCATATCTCCCCATAATGTCATCCTTATATTCTGACTTTTTAAGAAGTTGTGTAATCTATTGACATCCTCTGAGTAGATTTCCCATAATTTTTTTCTCTTGCATTTTTCACATATTCCCATTCTTTTTTCACTGAACCAATGTTGAACCTCAT
The DNA here is from genome assembly GCA_002070645.1 of candidate division TA06 bacterium ADurb.Bin131. Classification (GTDB taxonomy): domain Bacteria; phylum Ratteibacteria; class UBA8468; order B48-G9; family DTJG01; genus DTJG01. The sequence goes on along the minus strand of MWDQ01000013.1, from coordinate 1,713 downwards.
CATGGGTTAAGTGAAAATATTGAGGGTTGAAAATTTCTATTATCTCGCTAAGTAAGGAAAATATAACCTGATATGTTTTTGGATTGGATGTACAGTAAACAAATGGGTTGTTGGGATCCTCAACAATAGACCTATCAATTTTTATTAGATTTGTATCATTCTGATGTCCGAGGGTTGGGAATTCAGGTATTATTTCCATTCCGAGATTTTTTATATAGTTCCTGATTTCCTTCATCTCGTTTTTTGTATATGACCATTTCTCGGCGACTTGGGGATAACTCTCATATTTCATTCCTTTTCCAATCCCGAGAATAACCCCGTTATAACCAATCTTCCTGAGGTTTTCAAGGATTGTAAAGAATTGCCCTAAATCAACTCTTCCACCGTAGAGAATAAGGTGTATAAATCTTTTTTCGAACCAGGGATCTTTGCTTATTTCTGGGAAAATAAATTCTTTTTTCGCCACAGGACTATAAACATTTTTCCTGCTACAAAATGACATGCTTATAAGTTCCTTCAATGACTTATCTTTTTCAACCATTTTTCCATCTGTATACCCGCCAACCATACACATATGTCCTCTATGGTATATTACATACAGGACAAGGTCTGAAAATTCAATTTTTATTCCGTTCCCATCTTTTCGAATAATATACAAAAATCCTTTTTTGAAAGGAAGGTTTTTGGTTACGCATCTTCCGAAAGGTGGTATAACATAATTTAGATATCTTTTTCCCCCTGGTATTAATATATTCGTTCCTGGTGGAACATCCCACGAAAAGAAAAACTCTAATTGTTTAAGTTTTCTCTTGCCTGTATTCTGCAATTCAACCAAAATCTTGAATCTGTCATCTTCAATGGAGTAATCTATTTTAAGAGTGTCTGTCTCCTTTGTTTTCTCCATATGAACAGAAGAACCATCTACCATTATGATTGGTTTTTCAAAGGTTACATTTGAGAATTTGTGCGAAAGTTTGCCTTGTGGGTCTCGTCCGAGTTTTCCTTCCTTAACCCAGATTTTAAGTCCTCTGCCACTGTGTGCCTTTCCACCCCCTACAAAATCAATTTTCTTTTCTCTGTCAAATAACTTTATTATGTTTCCATCTTCATCAATTTCAACCACGACCTTTCCAGATTGGATTTTATAGTTTCTTTCCATATATTCTCCTGAAAAAAATTAAAGACGGGGTCAACTCTTGATTCTTGACAAGCCCGCAATGTAGCGAGCACCTTTAGGTTAGATATATTTATGTTATCATAAGAAACACGGAACTAAAGTTCCTCACTACATGGGTTTTGATGATTGAATGCTCTGTCTCTACGAGACACCCCTCTAAAAGAGGGGAATTAAAATCTCCTATTTATGAAAGAGGGGGGCGCACTGTACTTCGTGTTTCGGGAATCTCGCTCCCCAGGGTGCTCACCCTCTCGCACCCGTGCTGTGCGGTCTGACTTCCTCGTCAGACCAGCACCCTTCTCGCCCTTAGTGCTATACGGTGCTCTTTCTTCATCGCACCAGCTTCTTGCACTTCGTGCTTCGGTCAGCGGGCTCACCTACTCGCCCTTAGTGCTATACGGTGCTCTTTCTTCATTGCACCAGCTTCTTGCACTTCGTGCTTCGGTCAACGGGCTCACCTACTCGCCCTTAGTGCTATACGGTGCTCTTTCTTCATCGCACCAGCACCGCTCCATTCAAATCCCTCTGAAGAAAAA
>MWDQ01000012.1 GCA_002070645.1 candidate division TA06 bacterium ADurb.Bin131 | reverse complement strand
CAAAGTCAATGCCTGCAGGAGAATATACTGGAAATATTAAGATATCAGGAACTGGGGTTGAAAAGTATAATATTGCCTTAAAGGTTCGTGTGGCAAATTTCAGGATTGAACCGAAAAATCCTGTTCTTGTAGATGGATGGACAAAACCACATGAAGGAGAATCGTATTTGAAAGATTTTGTTGAGCATGGAATGAATGTCTGGCCAGGAGATATTACAAAAGAAGAAATGGAAAAGTTGGGGATAAAGCAAGTACGCCTATCAGCATGGTCTGCTGATAAGGCAAAAGAATTTGTTGAACATGTAAAATCTCTCGGGCTCGACTATAATGATTATTTTGTGAGTGTACTCGATGAACCAGGCGGGAAAACAGAGACAGAGCTGAAACCTCTTATTGATATAGCAAAGGCAATAAAGAAGGTTGACCCAAAAGTAAGGATTTCTTTTAACCCAGGAGAATCTGCGGCACTTCCAACATTTCAGATTCTTGCACCATACTGTGATTTCTGGATTCCAGCTGTCCAACATGTTTTTTCACCATACTATGACAACCCAAAGAAAAAAGAGATATATCTCAATAAGCCATGGATGTGGTATACAACACCCTGCTTATGGGATAAAGTAGCGAGGGATCCAGGAATAAGGATAGCACCATCTCAACCAGGAAACTGTGTTGGGGTTGCATTTTTTGCATTAAACTATCCCTGGAGAGACCAATGGGACACTGCCTATGAACATGTAAGGGCTGCATCAACAATGGGCGCGGTTATGTCAAGACATGGTCCTGTTTCTTCAATCATCTGGGAAGAAATAAGGGAGGCAGCCCAGACAGCAAATCTTGCTATGATGGTAAGGGAAAAACTCAAAGTTAAAACATTTGATGAAGTAAAAGACCCTGAAATACAAAAACTTATTAAAGAGGGAACAGACAGAGATTTGATACAATGGCTTGAAAAATAAAAATACGGGGTCAACTCTTGACAAACCAGAAATCTCCCCCGGCCCCTCTTTATAAAAGAGGGGAATGAAAAATGTTCTCCCTCATCCCGCCTCTCCCGATGCTATCCCTTACCCACAAGTTCCCCCTTTCTTAAAGGGGGCAAGGGGATTTTATAAAGGGGAAACACAGGCAAATCCATCCAGTCCTTCCTTTACAAAGGAAGGGAATAAAGCAATAGCATAGATTTTGAAAAATATATCCGAGAATTTGTTGCACTACCTGAAGGAGTAATAATAAGCCATGATAGGGGAACAAAAAACACCACTTTCATATTTTATGAAAGGAAATAGGAACAAGGGTAATTCTTTTACACAAGCGATTCTTAGAAGATGTGGGTAAGGGATAGCTCCCGATGGGGTGCTGGTGCGATGAAGAAAGAGCACCGTCTAACACTAAGTGCGAAAAGGTGAGCCCTTTGACCGAAGCACGAAGTGCAAGAAAGAAAAAAAGTGAGAAGAAAAAAGGGCAAGAGGAATTTTGGGTTACTTTTCCCTTGATAAAGTGAGACACGAGAGGGGTACAAATCCATCCCGACCTTCCTTTACAAAGAAAGGAGAGAAAATCTCCCTTCATCCCCTCTTTACAAAAAAGGGAGAGAAGAAAAGCGCGAAAATAAAAAAATGGGAGAAGACGGTTTTCTCCCATTTTTTGCAACAAATCATACTTCCAGGTGCAATACACTATAAATTAATTCGGTTTTCCCATTGCATAGTGCGCACGAATCTCAGAATCACTCAGTGCCCGCTTATAAACAGCAAGCTCATCAATATATCCAGTTAGATAATCAGACCCTTTTTGAACATCCCTTCCTACACTGATCTCGAGATTATAATAGGCGTTTGGTAGACGGGTTATACTGGGTGTTGTTGATCTTGCAACCTGAACACCATTTTGGTAAAGTGTGAATACCTTCGTATTACCATCCCAGGTAAATGCTATGTACTCCCATTCTCCTGGCCTTAATGCCTTACCACTGAGGGTTGCTGCTGATGCCTGAGTAATTGTGGCTTGAGCCACACCTCCTTTTTCAGCCCATAATGCCCAGGTATACGCATAACTTGCATTATAGAATTGATTGACAAGTATGGTCTGGGTTCCACCAGTAAGATTATTGATCTTTACCCATGCCTCTATTGTAAGGGCATAAACAACTTCTCCTGCACCCGCCCTTATATAGTCATTACCATCAAAATAAAGTGAATACTTTCCAGGCCAGCGACCACCATCTTTTACCCACGAAGGACATGCTCCATAGTCGGTTGGAACAGGATTTGGATTGGTAGGAGTTGGAAATGGAGTATTATCAAATAATGCGTCGTAAGCATCCCTATAATAATCATCATCCCTCGCATCTCCTATCGCACGATTCTTAATCTTATTACCCTGACCTTCCTCAAATGTCCAGTAAAGAATTAATGTTTCATCTGCAGGAAGATCAGCCCTGTACGCCTGCCACCTCGAATATTTTGCCTGCTTCCGCGCACGAGACAATGCTGGCAATAACATCGCTGCAAGTATCGCAATAATTGCGATAACCACAAGCAATTCAATCAGAGTAAATCCTTTTTTATTCATTTTTTCCACCTCCTTTACCAGTATATGTTGTCATAATAGTATCGAAAATAATACTTCAATTGGCCTCTTGTCTTCCATTCAAGATGCCCATCCATATACACAACATTTTCACCATCAAACTCAAGATGATTGTTTCTTACACCACCGGACAAACCATATCCATACCAGTATCCTGACTTGCTATAGCAATCACTAAGACACATCTGTTCTGATGCTGGAAGAACATACTGTGCTGAACCACTTGTGGGGTCCTTAATAATCTTGCCACAAAACTTCATATTCGGACAGGGCACTTTTGTTGCACTTATTTCCGTTGAATTATTGTATATAAGCCAGCCATACCAACATGAGGATGATGTTAGTGGAGTATAGGTAGCGGTTCCAAATAATATCCAGTATGAACCATATTGCAACCCTGGGAATAGAATCCCTCCACTAATATACGAGTTGGTTCGAGTACCAGGACTGTAACTACCTTTACTTGCCCTCCAATCAATTGATGGACATTTAAATATATTTGGATTCCTAAAATAAGAGTTAATCCAGTTTCCATAATACGAAAAAGTTTGTGGCCCTCCATAATACACATATGGAATCCCCCACCCATCATAATCATCAGCATACATCGCAAGACCAAGATAAATCTGTTTCAGGTTATTTGAACACACTGATCTCCTCGCCATATCCCTTGCACGAATTAACGGCTCAAACAACACTGATGCAAGAATCGCAATAATTGCGATAACCACAAGCAATTCAATTAGAGTAAATCCTTTATTCTTCATTTTACACCTCCATTGAAGGTGAACTTTTTCTCTATTTCATCAGGCCCGGGGTTATTCCCTTTGTAAAATATTGGCCTGTAAATCACCTTTCTATAAATAATTTATGTGCTTCTCCTTATTACAACAACAGGTTTAATAACTATATCCTGAATCCCCTGTACCTCTTTCTCCATGATCTTCAAAGGGTTTTAGGAACTATGAAATCTTTGTATATCAACAATTTCCAGAATAAAATACTGAGTATCCTTGCTAACACAAATTTAGATTTTTCTGAAATCCTTTATTTGTTCTGGGTACCTTATAAACAGTTCCTTATATACGCGGAAATTCAGGTTCTACAGGATACCGATCAAAATTGATTATCTTTTCCAAAGGAAAAGAATCTGTTTAGCCGGTTTTGAAATGTTTTGCTGAGTAAATTCAAAGAACGCAACAGAAAAAGAATAAAGTATGAAACTGGTGAGTTTAAAAAATCCACAACACGAAAACCAACAGTAAACGAATATTTTCCAGATCCCTTTCTTGTGTATGAATAGTCAGGAAGTTAAAAAATTTAATGTTATATCCAATCATTCAAACATCGCTTATATCACAGTTTTTTTACCACTTTTGGCCTCAGGTAAATCCGGGAAAATCCGGAAAAAAAGCAGAATGATATTCGTTAAATCTTTCCTCTTTTTCTTAAATCCCCGAATTGTCAAAGAGCGGTTTTTACCTATTGTAAAAAATCATTAGTTTTTTGAAACCCCTTTTGGTTGTGTTGTTGATGCTCGTATTTTCAATTTTCCTGTCAAAATGGTTTTGTTTATGGTTTGTCCTGACACAAGTTTTACTGCCTGTTCAGCAAGGGTTTTTCCAAGATAGTAGAAATCAAAATGATAACTCGTAAGAGGTGGACGGGTAAATTCCGTAAAAGGAAAATCATTGAACGATGC
>MWDQ01000011.1 GCA_002070645.1 candidate division TA06 bacterium ADurb.Bin131 | reverse complement strand
GCCACTGCCATAGGTTTTTGTTACATTCCGCAACTCGACAAATGGTCGTCCATAGTTGGTAGTAAAAGATGTCATTGTTTCTTTTCCGTTGTTATGGTGTCAAATATTACTGGTGTCGTGTCTTATAAATCCGTTTACTTTTGTTTTTTTCTCGACACGACACTTTAGGAGGGGGCAAGCCCCCTACCTAAGGATCCGCAATTGCGGCTCCATTCTCCCCCAAACATGAGGGACTTCTTCCCTCATCCTCCCTTGCAGTGTGCTGTACTTTGTTTTCAAATGTATCCTCGGTTGTTGGAAACAGCACCCTGGTGTCGTGTCTCTTTTCAATCTCCTTATTTTTGTTTTTTTCTCGACACGACACTTTAGGAGGGGGCAAGCCCCCTACCTAAGGATCCGCAATTGCGGATCCATTCTCCCCCAAACATGAGGGACTTCTTCCCTCATACTTCCTTGCAGTGTGCTGTACTGCGTTTTCAACTCTACAGGGGCTTTTAGAAACAGCACACAGGTGTTCCTGGTTTTATTTCTCCATCAAGTACTTCTGTGAGTGTTCCATTGGTCATCCCGACTTTAACAGATACTGCAACGGGTTTCCCATCCTTCAGGATATAAAGTGTCTTTTTTACTCTATCTCCATTTTCGTTTTTTTGCCCGTTTGAAGAATTTTCGCGTGGTGGATGAGGCATTATTGCGTTCATCAGTCCTCCATTGTTAGAGGATTGTTTCTTTGTTTCCTGCACAGGAGGTGTGAAACGGAATGCGCTATTGGGCACGAGAACAGCATTTTCGACTTTTCCCACTGTAATTATAGCAGTGGCTGTCATTCCAGGTCTGAGAGCAAGATCAGGGTTGTTTACCTTTAGAACAGTTGTATATGTAACAACCCCACTTACGGTTTTTGAGTTATAGCGAACCTGTGTAGTTTGTGCCTGAAAGGTTCTATCTGGATAGGCATCTACAGTAAAAGTTGCTGATTGACCTTTTTTTACCTGACCAACATCTGCCTCATCAACGTCTACCTGCAGCTCCATCTGGGTCAAATCTTGTGCTATAACAAAAAGCTCAGGTGTTTGAAAAGACGCAGCCACTGTTTGACCAGGGTCTACATCCCTTGAAAGGATTATACCATTTATAGGTGCGCGGATAATTGCTTTGGAGAGATCTGTTTCATTTGCCTGTAGTGTGGCACGTGCCTGGGATACTGATGCTCTGGCACTTGCTTCATCGGCTTTTGCTCTTTCGAAGGATGCTTTTGCAGCATCAATCTCTGCCTGAGAGGGAATCTTATTACCGCTCAGTTTTTGCGCTGTTTGAAGCTGTTCAAGTTTACTGCGGGTTTCTGTAACGGTTGCCTGTGCCTGTTTAACTTTGGCTTCAGCAGATTCAAGAGCAGCTTTTGTCTGTGTTACCTGTGCTTCAAGTTTTGATGTGTCGATTTTTGCAAGGATCTGTCCAGTTTTTACGCTATCATTGTAATCAACACTAACACTTTCTATTATACCTGAAAGTTCGCTACCGACCTGCACTGTTTTTGTCGGTTGAAGGGTACCCGTTGCAGTTACCGTAACCTCGAGGTTACCTCGCGTTACTTCCTGAGTTTTAAATTGTTGACCATTTGATTTGTCTGTTGAGTTCTTTCTTACAATGACAGCAGTCACAATTATCAAAACTATTACCACAAGCATAATTGAAATCCAGCGTTTCACCCGTGTACCACGGGTTAATTCATCCATTCCGAGCACTTTTTCAATATCTGATTCAGGATGGTTTTCTGCTTGCATCATATTCTCCTTTATTGTTTTGGTTGTATTGTTTGAGACGAAATCAGTATAATTTGTAATTCCTGTAATCCATTAGACATTTGATTATTCATTTATGTTGTTTAAATCAATTTCCTGCATCTTCCGTTTGAGAAGTCCAACCACCGCCAATGGCTTTGTATAGACGAATCATGTTCATAACGAGGGTACCATTACTTTGAACTAATTGTTCCTCGAATAACAAAAGAGATCTCTGAGCATCAAGTACATCACCGAAATCCGCCAGCCCGGATTGATATTTATTTTTTGCCAGATCAGCAGCTTTTTGCGCTACCTGGACACACATCTGCAGATTGTCCCTTGCATTTTGTTCTTCAGAAAAAGAAGTAAGAGTGTTTTCAACCTCTTCGAGTGCGTTAAGGATAACTGTTTTGTATTTGATGAGATATTGGTCTTGAATAGCCTGCTGGATTTTTACATTCTGCCGCAGGGAACCACCGTTAAAGATCGGAATATTAATCTTTGACCCTATATCTGAACTGCGGGTTCCTGAAGCGAACAGGGCGTCAGAAGAAGCCCTGAGCAAGCCGCTTATACTAAATTTTGGATATAAATCCGCCATTGCCACCCCGACCTTTGCGGCTTGTGCTGCTAATTCGCGTTCTGCCCGTCTTATATCCGGACGCTGTCGTACAATATCCGCTGGTATGCCAATAGTAATTTTTTGCGGCACAACAGGAATGGGTTTTTGAACTTTTAATTCCTCATGAATTTGACCGGGTTGCTCGCCGAGAAGTATTGCGATACGATTAAGAGATTCTTCTAATCCTATGCGGAGCGCTGGTATCTGCGCACGGGTACTTTCGAGGTTATAGAGGGCCTGATGCACTGCTAATTCATCACCCAATCCTGATTGATATCTCCATTGTGTTATCTGGTATGTTTCTTCCTGAATTTTGAGGTTTTCCTCAGCCACAGATATTCTTGCCTGGTATGTTCGGGCCTCTACATAATTTAGAGCCACCTCGGCTTGCAGCGAAACCAGTACATCGCGTAAATCTTCATGATCTGCTTGCAATGTGGCTTCGCTTGACTCGAGAGAACGGCGTGTTCTACCAAAGATATCCATTTCCCAGATTGTGTCGAATTCAGCAGAGTAGAGTGTACTACTCTGGTTATTTCCAGAGCCATTATCTGTAGAACTTCGATTTACAGAACCTGTGCCATTAAATGTTGGGAAAAGATTTGCCTTTGACACTGCACGCCGCGCACGTGCCTCTCGTATGCGCGCTTCTGCCTGTTGTAAATTTAGATTACCGGCTATGCCGCGTTCTATCAAACTTGAAAGGGTTTCATCGTTTAAAGTAGACCACCATTTTGCCAGGGCTTCTGGATTAACCTTTTCTGTGGAAATACTTTCTTTGTGAGATGCATGCCATTTTGCCGGTACTTCGGCAGTCGGACGAACATAATTCTGACCAACTGTCGCGCATCCTGAAAGTAATAAAAACATAGAAATAACTGATAATTCTATGATGGAGCTAACACTATATGTTTTCATAATGATTCTTGGATTCCTTTTATATTACTCATAAGAAATATTTGCTTCTTTAATAAAAAAAAGTATTGCCGGGAAAAGGTTTTTGTCTTACCGGGTAACCGCCTTTTTTAGGTTTGCCACATGCTCCTCAAAAAATTTTAGAAATTTTCCAAATTCTTCCTCATGCAGAATTGTGATTGATCTTTCTTGATGAGGCGGTCCTGACATAATAATAACACTATCTCCTGGTTTTATCTTCATTGTCCGCCGCACCTCAGCAGGGATGACTATCTGCCCTTTGGTTCCGACTGGAACCTTACCATAAAACTTCGGAAATTCGCTCATTTCCTCCACCTCTCTTATTGTTAAGTTGAGAATATCTCAGTATAACTTGTATGCTATGGATTATAAGTATTCCAATTTATACTAATTATACTTCTCATACATTTTTTGTCAAGTGACCCGTTATTCAAAAATATTCGCTAATTTTCAGTGGATCTAAAAATCCCTTTTTCCCTCATCCATCATCTTTAATCTTTTATTTAATCGTTCTCTTGTCAAAGGAAGAAATTTTAAATCACTTTAAGAAAAGGAAACAGTGGATGGATAGGATACTTTCTTAAAAAAGGAATTAAAGGAAGGTCTTCTCATTGGGAAAACTGCGGGTAATGGGAACGTCTCTTTCCCCACACCTCTTTCATCCAACCTATAAATACTGGTTGGATTCTCCCACAGCAACTCGGGTCGGCCCACCGCATAGGTCTTCGCTTGCTCAGACCTATTCATCTTCTTGCACTTCGTGCTTCGGGAAG
>MWDQ01000010.1 GCA_002070645.1 candidate division TA06 bacterium ADurb.Bin131 | reverse complement strand
TTAACTCCTTATCCTTCACACACTTACATCACTTTTTTTGCTATTCATTTTTTCCAGGTGACATATGTCAACTCTAAAATTCCTTGTTCTTGTCAGTAAGAAAAAAGTTCAAAATAATGTCAAGGTCATCATCAGAAATACTTTCTATATCTTTGTAATCTTTACCTGTTAAACCTTTCAAAAGCATCAGAAAAATTTTGTATTTCCCTTTTGCTTCATACTTCTTTTGAATTCTTTTTAATTCTTCTTTTTTTGTCATCGCATTTCTAAAAGTTGACATATGTCAACTCCGCTAAATTGTGTCCACAAAGTATTTTATTTTCCCACTATTTTCCATTAAATATGTTATAGCCCAGACAAGTGCATCCATCCTATCTGGGGATTTATCGCCTGGAATATACTCTGCACATTGTGTTTCTAATTCTTCAAAATTTCCTATATGGCTAACCTTTCCCTGCTCATACATTGCCGCAACTGGTTCTGCCCTTGTTATTTTTCCTCTGCTTGCTACCACTGCGGTATAAGGTATGTTTGGTTCTATTGTCCTTAATACTGTTTCAACTAAATCTCCTCCATTATTCACTTCTGCTATAATTCTATCTGCATTAAATTCTTTGTATAAATTTATTGCTCTATTTCCCCACGCATCAGGAGACATTATCCCGCTTCTGTCCGCTAAAACATAATATCTTCCATCTATTCCTGCTCCTGCACATACAATTCCTACTTCATCGCTTGTTGCTTTGCTTGTTGTTGCAGGGTCAATTGCTACAACTATTTTTGCCAGTTCAGGAATTTCATCTTTCCTAAATTCATCAAACCATTTTCGTTTCCAAAGTGCACCAGGAATATCCTCTATATCTTCTGCCATTATTTCCTGCTTATAACTAACAGAAGTCATATCTTTACTTATTTCATCTATTGCCGTTCTTGATATAAAAGGATTGTCAAAAGAAGTAAAATGAAATGCTTTCCATCGTCCTGTTGTGTCTGCTTGTGCCTTTTTGAATAGTTTTGCCATATAGGTTTTGTCTCTTGCCTTACTCATACTTCTGCTTCTATGTGAAGGAGGAGTGTAAATTAAAACAGCATCCCCATCATTATCAATCAGCATAGGTTGTCCTACCTCTTCCCACGCCATTTCGTCTATCAACTGCATTTCGTCCAGTATCAAAAGGTCGCAATAATCACCTCGTAATGTATCACTATTCCACGCTGTCTTTGCCTTTATTCTTTGCTCTGTTCTTACTCTTTCTATTGTCTTTAATGTTTCATTCTTAACAACTAACCCTGCATCAATCAATCCCTGTAATAATATCCTGACTGTGTGCCAAAATCTTTCTGTCTGTTCCTGTGTAGGTGCGGCATACAATACCCTACCTCCATTACTAAATTTCTTTGCCGCAAGGATTGCTGAGAGAACTGTTTTCCCTGCTCTTCTTCCTGCTCTTATAATTTTTCTTTTTGCTGGTGAATTTAGTATCTCTATCTGCTTATCAAATGCTTCAATATCAATAACTGCCTCTTCATTCATTTTTATCTTTATCTACCTGCCTTAAATTTACCTTAAATATCAATGGCTTATCTTTATCACTACTCAATTCTATTTGCTGCTTAGGTATTCCCTCTGTTCTGTTTGCTACTTCTTTGAACTCTTCCAATTTAGGAACAGAATTCATTATTCTTGCATACGCTGCTAATGCCGCCATAGACATATCCTTTGAATGTTCTTTTTTGTATTCTTGAAATTCTTCAATAGAAAGTTTCTTAAAGAAATTCAACCAGTAGGAATAAGAATTTTCTTTACTCCATCTTCCATTAGATCTATTTTCAGGATGGTCTCTGAACCCGCCTTTTTCACGGTTAATAAACTCTGGATGCACAGCGAACCCTGCTCCTGGTCGTTTAATAGCTTGCTTATAACCTTTTAATGTTTTTTTCTTTTTTGTCATTTTTTCTTCCTTCCCATATAAATAGAAATACCATTGTAATATTTTTCTTGCAATCTCTTTATCATATCTTGTTTTCTTTTTTCTTTCAGTAAAAGATTATGAAATCTTCCATAGATATAGAAGGAACACCAGAAGTCAAAACTTCCTTTTTTCTTATTAAATGTTCTTAGTGCTTGTGTAATAGCAATCATAGATACGGAATAGAATTCAGAGAAATCAACATTAGGGAATTTTTTAGAATAATGGTGTGAAAGTTTTTCAGCGATTGAAATTGCCTCCTGGACTAATTTATCTGGATACTCTTTATTGATTATATCTCCTTTGTTTCACTTATAATGCATAAACATCTTTATTATTACCACCTCCTATATTAAAATTCTTTATTTTCTTTGTCAAGTCATCAGGTGAATTATACTGAACTATACTTTCAACATTTTCAACTTTAAGAATTTTGCCTAAATAAATTCTCCATTCTTTTTCGCATTTTACTATTTTAACAATTTCACGATACATTTTAGGAGAAGATGCATTATATCCATTTCTAAAAACTGCAACATTATATTCTTTTTGTAGTTTCTTATCCCAAAATTGTTTTCTCTCTCTATACTCAATATTTTTTCTACCTGTAAGAATTTCTAAAAATGGTTTTCTGTATAAGGTCAGATAAAGATACATTATTTTTTCTCCTTTTCTTTTTGGTTGTTATCATTACTTAATAGTTGAACTTCACTAAAAGGAAAATCAACAATCCATTTTTCATAGTCCTCTTTGAAATTTTCTTTTAGATATCTTAATGCTTCTGGATGAAAATCTAATCCACCCTGTTCCTTTCTTCCAAAACTGTTAGGAATAGGTATTTTTCTTTTATTCAAAAAATCTATCACATCCTTTCTGTTCCAAGACCTTAAAGGAAATACACGCTTATTTTTGTAGTCAAAACCTTTTGTTTGTTTCATAATTAACGCTCTTGAAAAAGAGTCGTTTCTACGCCATCCGTATGCTATCCATACAATATTTTTTTCTGCTCTAAACTGATTTTCTATATCACGCATTTTCACCACAGGAACTTTTTTTGAAAGGTTTTTCCAGTGCGGTTGTAAAACTGCATACTTATAGCACCTACACAAATCAAAATGTGGAAACATTCTCACTTCAACATTATATCTATCTTTTACATACTGACTGTATTTTTTAACTATTTCTAAATCTCTAACTCTGTAAAGGTAAAATGCCTCCACACGGTCAAAAACTGCACAACACAAATCTAATGTAGCCAAACTATCTTTTCCAAATGATAGTGATACTCCAATACTATCGGTTTCCTGTCTAACTAATTTAAGCAAATTGACAGCAGAAAAGATATGTTCGTTCATCCCAGACCTGACTTGTTTAATGGTGCTGATTTTTCAGATACAAAAAAATCTCTTCTTTTGATTGTTATTTCAATGCTATCTGCTGGAATGTATCTTTCATCAAGTGGAAGATTAAGCCGTGAAAGTAGTTTTTCCTTTTCACTTCTATTCTTAAAAACAATAACAAGATATTTTTCTGTATCAGTTTTTTCTATGGTCTGTTCATTCGATTTTTTTCGTTGATTTTTTATATTCTGTAATTCTTCTAAATTCTTTGATACAGTTTCAGGAGGTTCATCAAATTCAACATCAGGAATTCCCAATTCTGTATCAGAAAATCCTACATCCTTTAACAGGTTTACATCAAAATCTTTTAATAAATCAAAATCCCATTCACCTAATTCCTGTGTCTTGT
>MWDQ01000009.1 GCA_002070645.1 candidate division TA06 bacterium ADurb.Bin131 | reverse complement strand
ATCAGCGTAAAAATTGCGTATCTAAGCAGTTTCATTATAATAATTTTAGCCCATTAAGAAAAATGAATCAAAAAAGCGCATTTTATCATTTTATGCTGTTTTCTTGACTTTATCTGAATGTGTCTTATACTTCTTATTGATGACACACAAACATATTAAAAATCTGCAGTTTATTATTATAAGTTTGTTTTGTTTTTTTGCGCTTCAGTTTACAGGATGCGCCCATTTCTATGGGGCTAATACCTCTGTAGACGAGGCAACATCGTCAGAGGACAGGATTTTACAGGCAACTAAATGTTACGAAAGGGGTCTCGGAAGTGATGATAGCCGGGAACGAATAAAGTTTTTCTCAAGAGCCATAGAGATAAATCCGCAGTTTGGTGATGCCTATTTCATGAGGGCGGATACTCTTACCCGTGAAAAAAGATATTTTCAAGCCCTGAAGGATTATAATAAGGCGATTGCTATTGATCCTCAAAATTCTGAATATCTTGTTGGTCGTGCAGTTGTATTTTTTCTGAGAAAGCAAACACAGAAGGCAATTGCTGATTTAAAGAAAGCCATTGAAATTGATCCTGAAAATGTGCATGCTTATTGTACGCTCGCAAGTATATTTGCCCTTATTGGTAAATATGAAGATGCAATGAAATTTTTCAATACGGCCATTGAATTGGACCCTCAGAATCCAGTAGTTTATGTAAATCGCTCTTTTTTGTTTTATAAAATCGGGGAATATCAAAAGGCACTTGATGATTGTAATAAGGCGCTTGATTCATTTTTTGAAGTTCCTAATGCATATTCAAATCGTGGAATTATTTATGCTGTTTTTGGTCAGTATACACTGGCAATGGATGATATCCGAACTGCATTAGAACTTGATCCTAATAATATTGACCTTTACTATGATAGAGCCCTAATTTATTATCATTTGGGGTTATACAGAAAGGCAATTGAGGATTTTGAGAAATATTTAAAAGCAGAACCTGATGGTATTTATTCTAAAGATTCAAAAAAACTTTTGGTAACGTGCAAGAAAAATCTTGATACAGTTGTTGTTTTTTTCTGGAACACAAAGGAAGATCCAGAATTAAGATCAGGGCGAATTTATCCTGTGAAAAGAAGAATATCAGGGATAAAAAATCCTCTATTACAATCGCTTGAAGAACTTATAAAAGGGCCAACAAAAGAAGAAATTGAAAATGGTTACTATAGTTTTTTTGATGCTGATGTTAAAATTAAAAGTGTTAGGTTATCTAATAATATTTTATATATTGATTTTTATAAACATCCGTTATTTGATGTGGATTTAGAAGAACTTCGCAAAGGATATGGTCTTCATAATTATATAATGGTATTATTCCCGATTAAAGAGACACTTTTCCAGTTTCCATATATCAAAGATGTGGTAATCTCGAATGAAGGTAAGATTTTCTATCCAGAGGATTGATTAATTCCAGTAATTTTTATATCGATTTATTTTTTTTATAGAGGTTGTTGATGCTTTCGTGTAGATTAAGGCACCCATCGGATTTTATTCATAACGTAATGCTTCAATTGGATTCATTCTGGCAGCCTTAAGCGCTGGGAAATATCCAAAGATAACTCCTACAGCCACTGAAAAAAGGAAAGAGAGCGCAATAATACCGAAACTGAATACATATGGAATTTTCATCAAACCTGCCAGCCATGCCGAGGCAGCAAGTGCTACTGCGATACCACATATACCTCCAAAAGAAGAAAGGATTACTGCTTCAACAAGAAACTGGAAAAGAACCTCGCGCTCTAATGCACCGATTGCAAGTCGGGTGCCAATTTCCCGGGTGCGCTCGGTAACAGAAACAAGCATGATATTCATAATACCGATACCCCCCACAAGAAGGCTAACTGCTGCAACAGCAGCCAGCAAAGATGTTAGCATTTTTGTTGTACTGGTAAGTGTTTCAGCAATTTCTTTTGTATCCATAACAGTAAAATCATCTTCTTTGGCAGCAGTAATATGACGACGTTCACGCATGAGCCATTCAATATCACGCTGTACACGAGATGTCGAAGCACTATCTTGGACTGCAACCATAATAAGGTTAATATCCTGGTTTCCTGTAATTCGACGTTGAAGTGTACGCAGTGGAATGATAACAGTATCATCCTGGTCCATTCCCATTCCGGCTTGACCTTTGGCCTGTAAAATTCCAATAACCTCAAACGAGATCTTTCCCAGCCGAATGTTCTTACCCACGGCATCTTCTCCGCCAAAAAGATTCTTTCGCACTGTTTCTCCAATGATACATACCGCAGCACCTGCCCGCATTTCACTTTCGCTGAATGGTCGACCCTCGCTGATGGCTCTGTTTGTAGCATATAGATAGTTATTATCTGTGCCAACTACTGAGGTTGACCAATTCTCATTACCATAAACCGCTGTAAGCGCTTGGGATGCAATTGGAGCAACTGCGGAAACTGAGGAAATTTCAGCGGCAATGGCTTGGGCGTCCTGTGCTTTAAACGGGGTAGCAGTTGAACGTCCAGGACCCATTCGTTTACCAGGGCTAACCATAAGTAGATTGCTGCCCATGCTTGCTATTTGTTTTTGCACCTGAGCAGTGGTTCCATTACCAATAGTAACCAGGATAATTACAGCAGCAACTCCTATTTCAATGCCAAGTACTGTTAAAAGAGACCTCATAAGATTGCGCTTAATTGCACCAAGTGCTAAAACAATTGCACTCCATAGCATTATTTTATTCCTCCATTAGTATGATGTTCCACAATTGTACCATCACGGAAATAGACGGTGTGTTTTGCATACTGCGCCATATCTGGCTCGTGCGTTACCATAATAACTGTGATACCGCGTTCCTGATTTAGTTGAGTTAATAACTGCATGATTTCATGACCTCTGGTTGTATCGAGATTACCTGTTGGCTCGTCAGCCATGAGCAAAGATGGCTCGGTTATTAGCGCGCGCGCAATTGCGACTCGCTGTTGCTGGCCTCCTGAAAGTTGGCTTGGAATATGAGATTCCCATCCTTTAAGTCCTACTGCTTCCAGAGCACGCCGCGCACGAAGACGTCTTTCATGCGAGCGGACCCCACGATAAATCAAAGGTAGTTCTACATTATCAAGCGCTGATGTTCTACTGAGCAGGTTGAATCCTTGGAAAACAAAACCAAGATAATATCGTCTCAGTATTGCGCGTTGGTTGCGAGATAGTTTTCCAACATTAATTCCTTGAAAAAGGTATTCTCCGGCAGTAGGTACATCCAGACATCCGAGTATATTGAGACACGTTGATTTTCCAGAGCCACTCGGGCCCATTATTGCAAGAAAATCTCCTTTTTCAACACGTATATCTACATTGCGCATTGCTTGTACAGAGGCCTGCCCACTGCCATAGGTTTTTGTTACATTCCGCAACTCGACAAATGGTCGTTCATACATATGAGCATAGGATGTCATTGTTTTTTTCCTGTTGTTGTATCAAATATTACTGGTGTCGTGTCTCTTTTCAATCTCCTTATTTTTGTTTTTTTCTCGACACGACACTTTAGGAGGGGGCAAGCCC
>MWDQ01000008.1 GCA_002070645.1 candidate division TA06 bacterium ADurb.Bin131 | reverse complement strand
TTTTCCTGTCATAACAGAAGATGTGGCTGGTCTATAAAATCCTCTTGCTCTATCAGTTAGCCCTGCTACTCTTGAAACAAACCATCTTTGTGTATCTTTATATATTCTATCTAATAGAATATATTTACCTGTCTTAAATCGTTTCAATATTCTACCTGTCATCCGTGCGGGTAATGAAGTTATTCCATCCCGCAACCATCCTTCAATCTCTCGTTTATTAAATAATTCAGTCCCCATTTTTCTCCAGTTCACACGTGTGAACTATGTGTCCATATCAAATACTTTAACCCGTGCTGTTCCTTTTCTTAATTCCTCGTAAATCCTTAAATCCTTTGCCTCAATCTCGTTTAATGTCCTGTTATGAAAAGGTAATCCCTTGTTCACTGCTTGTTTTGCTCCTGCCTCTAATGAAGCGGGTATCTTCTGTAAATCAATATCTCGTTTCATAGTATCAGTCCCGTTATTGTTGCTGTGCAATCTATCATTCCTACATCTTTTGAATATCCTATTATCTGAAATAATTTCTGATCTAAAAAAGAATATTCACTATCTATCCATTTGAAAGTATTGAATAGTTTTATTTTATCAAAATAATCAGATGCATCAGTTATATCAAACTTTATAATGTAGTTTCTTTCATTAAATCGTTTCCATAATTTTTGTCCTTCTTTCTGTATTTTGTCCCAATCTGTTAAACTTTCATCTTCTTTGACAAAAGTATCATATCCAATTTCTTTTTCTATTGTTTTACTTTTCCATATTCCAACTAATTTCTCATACCTTTTATATTCAGAAGTATTTTCTCCTGCTCTACCCATCACATATATTCTTGATTTGAAAATATCGTTATGCTCATATTCTATGTTTTCGCAAGGTGCGATAGGGTCTCTTCCTAATGTTATATCTGCTGTTGTTTTTTCCTTTTTATAGTAAACATTTCCTTCATCTGTAAACAGGTTATATCCTTGCACTTCTGCTAATTTTGTTAATATTTCCAAAAAAGAAACATTCGGTTGAAATGTAAATGTTCCTTCTTTTCCTTCAACTGTATCAGGTAATCTTACACCTTCAACATCTGTATAAAAATATAAATTATTGATATTGCTTATTTCCTTCATAGCATCAACATCAGTTATTTTTCTATCATCAAAACTGATAATATATCCTGCATTTTTACTCAATGAAAATAAAGCAGTTTCTTTTCCTTCCAGTGAAAGAGATATATTTTCAAAATTATTTATCTTTATCATCGGTGCTTTAAAGATATACCCACCTACTGACATTGAAGTTTCTTGTCCTTTTAATTTAATAAAAACTTCTCCGTGCAATAATTTCTTTGTTATTACATCTGAATACATATTCTCAAAAGTCCCAAAACAATCTAATGTTATTGAATAATCGTTTATCGTTCCATTCTCATTTGCACTTACTGTTTCATTGTAGTTTATTATAGTTCCTTCAATATTGGAAGGTAATTCTATTTCCTCTATATCTCTTTGCTGTTTATCAATAATTTTTGTTTTCAAGAATGCTGGCGATTTTTCTGTATGCTCTTTTCTATACTCATTTAATCTTTGTGCTACTTCGTTATTCTCACTTAAAAATCCTGGCATAGGGGACCCTTCTAATTTTATTTCTGCATATACCTTATATTCGTCAGCACTATTTCCTTTTTTCATCCATTTGCTTTTTATCTCTGAATTGTTATCTCTTTTTCCACGTGTTATCTGTTCAGGGTCAGATAAAACATATCCAGTATTAAATTCTGGGGTTTTAATTTTTCCCTCTTTACTAAAAGAAAGTTTCTTTACTCCAAACAATGCTTGTCCTTTTCCTGATATCATCAATCTTGCTCCTTCTCGTAATATAACAGGATAAGTAATACCTTCTGGGGTAATGCCTATATCATAATTTTGACATTCCATAACAAAAGGATTATCTAATCCATTTATACCAAACTGAATAAATCTATCCTGTATCATTAACACATACACCTTTGTTTTTCCTGCCCATTCCACCACATCTTTTCCAGCAGATACTGTTCCCTGTTCTGATTGAGTTAATACCTCTCGATAAGGAGGAATTTTTCCTTCATCTATAATATCAATGAAATGTTGTATTTTAATATCACTATCACCTTTCAATGAAATATAAATTCCGTTGATTGGTTGTTTATCATTGTGAGGATTAGGATGCCATAGGTATAAATACAATTCATTTTCTTCATTCTCAGGAAGCATATTTTCATTTATCCAGAAAACAATTCCTTGATTCTCATTGAGTTTTTCATCTTTTATTCCACCATACAAAATCCATTTTGTCGCTGTATAAGGAAACCCTAAATCTTTTCTATACTGAACCGCCTTCTGATAAATCATCTGTCGCTTTGGTGTCCCCGCTATTGCTCGTAATTCAAAATCAGCATACCCTGAATAAATATAATTCTTTTTATCATCCAAACTGTCGTATAAATCCCACCAATCGCCCTTTACCACATTTACTTCTTTTTCTGTTCCCATTATTATTCTTTTTTCCTTTACTACTTCGCCCAGCATATCAATTGGTAAAATATCAGGTCTTAAAATAATTTGTTGACTGTTTCTATCGTAAAAAATCTTTTCGCTGTCTGTTTCAATGTTTTCTGTTCCTGTTTCCTGTTTTGTTTTATCCATTTCGGCATAATCTTTTGCCATATATTCAGCATAAAACCCATCCACAGTTATTAAGTTATTTGGAAACTGTTTCCATTCTAATTTAACTAAATTACTATTTGTCGCCATTTTTTACATTCCTGCCAATATAGGTTTTAATGAATTATTTATTTTCTCTCCTATTTCATCTTCTTTTGTTACTTTAATATCTGCAAACACCTGTTGAAATCTTCCAATTTCGTGTCCTACTCGTTCAAGACCTGTCATTCCCCAAGTAGATTGTCCTACTCGTTCTCGCATTGCTACTCCTCTACCTTGCAATGCTTGAAATCTACTCATTGCCTCTTCTCTTGATATTTCTCCTGTATCCATTGCTTTTCGTATTTCATCTATTTCCATTCCTTCTGCTTCTGCTTCTTTTTTTGTTTTATGTGCTTGCCATATTCCTTTTATAGCCATTATTGTTTCCATTAGTGCTACTATACCTGCAAGAATTGCCATAAACTTTATCATTGATACTGTTAACATTCCTATATTGATAGTTCCTGCAACGCCTAATGCCTGAAACCATTTTATTGCCTGTATAACAAATACTCCTATTTGTGCTAATTGTCCACCAAAGAAAATTAAAGCCCCGCCTGCTGTTAACATTACACTGCCTATTAAAACTGCTT
>MWDQ01000007.1 GCA_002070645.1 candidate division TA06 bacterium ADurb.Bin131 | reverse complement strand
TGCAGCGGATATTCTCGGTGAGAAAATAGAATTAGAGACATATAAAAAAATCCATAAAGGGCTTACCTCTGCTATTGAAAGAAACAGCAGGAATGGAATACTTTTTTCTCATAAGGATCTTGGAAGTTTGAATACTGGTTCAATTCTTGCATTAATAATGCTCGATGGAATAAAGAATGTTGACTATGGGAAAACATTTAATAGGTATGTGGATGATACTCAAGAACAGATTGGTCTTGGGTGGGGACATTCATCAAGAATGAGATGTCTTATTTTTCCATGGGCAGAAATGATTGCTGCAGTATTTCTTTCAAAGCAGGGAAATCCTGATGCATACCATCATATTGATAGGGCAATAAAGGCAACAAATTCTTTTGGGGGGATTGCAGAATATATCTGGATACATGGGCTTATTTCAAGGCAGTGGTATGTTTCTGCGCATGGTACTTTTCTTTGGGCAATTGCTGAGATGCTTGCATATTCAGATTCCGAGAAGATTGTTCTATTTTCAGGTTTCCCGGATGATTTAATCAAGGACGGGGTATCATTCAAAAATATTGCTATCCAGGACAATGCACTTGTTTCGTGCAGAGTAAAAAAGAATGAAATCTTTGTATCCATTATCAATCAGGGTGATAAGGAATTGAAGAAGTTTCTTTATTTCAGGGGAAATAAGGTTCAGATTAATCTCCGGCCAGATGAAGAAAAAAACTTTACATTAAGAGTTAAAAGTACCTCAACACAAAACAGGAGGAAAAAATGACATCGTGCAAGGTAAAAGCGTATGTATTGAAAAATATCTCAAAACCAATTCTTAATTGGCAAAAAGAGATGGGGCTTGCAAGTGCCCAGGCAACAGAAACAACAGCAGGTAGTTATTTAGAGACCATGGGAAAAAATAAAGATTATTATCATAACCTGATTTCTTTTACCACTGTTGAATACAACCATAATACAGGACTTGTTTATTGTGGAATAACAGCTGCTGACAATGATATACTGTGGACATTTGACCCTGAAACAAAGAAGTTTAACTCCCTTCATTATGAAGATGTCGGGGAAAAATTTGATGTAAAGATTCATAGGTCCCTTATTATTGATGATGATGGAATGATGTATGGAGCAACTGCGGGGCTTATTGAACCATTTGAGTATCTTGATGCCCCGGGAGGCAAGGTTTTTTCTCTTAATCCAGAGACAAATGAAATAAAAATCCTTTCAATTCCCTGTCCACATGAGTATATACAGACGATAGCAATGGACAAAGAAAGAAAAATCATTTATGGTTTTACCTGGCCAGGACATAAATTTTTTAGATATGATATAAAAACAAATAAGTCAATTAATTTTGAGTGGATGGGCAGTCATCCTCATATACCTGCTGTTGATGATAAAGGAAACCTTTGGGGGCAATGGTCTCAGGCAGGTGCTTCCAGCGCAAATCTGTTGAAATACAGCCCTGAAACAAACAGAATTGAATTTTTGAGAATGTCCCTTCCAAAGGTTTATACAAGTGATACTGGTGCAATTGATGGAATGCTCAATGGAAAAGATGGCTATATCTATATTGGAACTGTTTCAGGCGTTCTTATGCGACTCGACCCAAAAAATATCGAGATAAAATACCTCGGGAAGCCATATCCAGGAACCCGACTTGCAGGTCTGTGTATAGGAAAGGATGGACTTATCTATGGTGGCGGTGGAGAAAATTACAATACCTATATCTTTACATATGACAGGGAAAAAGAAAAGTTTAAGACAATAGGAAGGGTATATGACCCTGAAATAAACGATGCCTGCGTTATTGTTCATCATATCACAATAACAGAAGATAGGACAGTTTATGCTGCTGAAACAGATAATCTTGAAAGAAGCGGATTTTTGTGGGAATGTAAGATAAATATTTAAGAGGAGATTAAGATGTTTATTGATATTCACGCTCACGCCTATCGTGAGGAATGTCCTGTTGCTGATGGATACACAAGATTTGCAACAGCCCAGCAGGTTATCAAAAGATATGATGAACTTAATATTGAGAAAGGGGCATATCTTCCATTAATCGGCCCAGAGACATATCTTCCGCAATCAAATGAAGATGTGATTGATATCTGTAAAAAATCAAATGGAAGATTATTTCCATTTTGCAATCTTGACCCGAGAGGTCTTGGGAACTGTCCTGATTCAAACTTTACAATATGGCTTCAGCATTATAAAAACAGGGGATGTAAAGGAATTGGTGAGTTTATGCCAAACCTTCCATTTGAAGACCAGAGATGTAAGAATTTTTTCTCGCATGTTGAAAAAATAGGAATGCCCCTTATTTTTGATATTTCAGCAAGAATAGGTGGTACATACGGACTTTATGATGATATGGGACTTCCGCAACTTGAAAGAACTCTTCAAAGATTTCCAAGCCTTATTATATTTGGACATGGACAGGCATTTTGGTCTGAAATTGGTATCCTCGAAACACCTGCTGACAGGGCAACATATCCTTTATATCCAGTAAAAAAAGAAGGTATTGTCCCAAAATTATTCAGGAGATATAAAAATCTCTGGGGAGATCTATCTGCCACAAGTGGGTACAACGCTCTTGCAAGAGACCCTGAATATGCTATAGAGTTTCTGAATGAATTTCAGGATCGACTTTGTTTTGGCACAGATATCTGCAGGGCAGACCAAAAACTTCCACTTGCTGGATTTTTAATTGGACTGAGAGATAATGGTAAATTAAGCCAGACGGCGTTTGAAAAGATTGCGAGAGAAAATGCGATAAAACTTCTCGGCTTATAATTTTTGATGAAAAGAATGCTCTTAAAAGTAATTATAGATGGCGCAATAATTATATTTGTCCTTACTATAATACTGGGTTATCGCGCACTAATCCCCGCAAGAATGCCAATTGTAATTACTCCACCCGACCTCGGTCTTCCGTATAAAAAGGTGGAATTTTTGACAGATGACGGGAAAGAACTTGCTGGATGGTTAATACCTTCAAAAAAAGCATCTTCTGTGATTATATGCCTTCATGGGTATCCAGCAAATAAATCTGATATCCTTCCTTTAATTGAATTTTTATACCCTGATTTCTCGCTTTTTCTTTTTGATTTCAGGGCACATGGAGAAAGCACAGGCAAAATTACTCATTTTGGATTAAAAGAATATCTT
>MWDQ01000006.1 GCA_002070645.1 candidate division TA06 bacterium ADurb.Bin131 | reverse complement strand
AATCTGATATCCTACCTTTAATTGAGTTTTTATATCCTGATTTCTCGCTTTTTCTTTTTGATTTCAGGGCACATGGAGAAAGCACAGGCAGAATTACTTATTTTGGATTAAAAGAACACCTTGATGTGCTTGCAGCAATAAGGTGGCTTCATTCAAATCCTGAAACAAAAAATGCTAAAATTGGAGTATGGGGATATTCTCTTGGGGGAGCAGTTGGTATAATTTCTGCGGATGGGAATAATGATATAAAGGCACTTGTTAGTGATTCTTCTTTTGCAAATTTCCCTGAAATGATAACATACTACTATAAGAATTTGGGACCGTTGAAATATATTCTTGGGTTGTTATCGCGAGGACTTGGAAAAATTATCTTCAAAACTGATTTTTCTGTTAATAGCCCTGAACAAAGAATCAGCGGGATAAAATGCCCGATTTTGATTATCCACTCTCATGAGGATAACTTTGTTCCTTTTGAACATGCAAAAAGATTATTTGAAAAAGCGCCGCAACCAAAGGAAATCCTTATTACTCATGGTTCTCATACAGAGCCGGGTTGCACGCTTGAATATCAAAAGAAGGTTTTGAACTTTTTCAAAAAATACCTTTATCAGGAGGAAAGATGAGATTTTTAAAGAAGTCCTGGTTGATTGTTGCTGGTATGATTTTGTGCAATCTTGTTTTTGCTGCGGGTGAATTTGTGGTGAGTCAGAAAGGGAAAACATGTTCAATCATAATCAAAGAACAGTCAAAAGAAAAAATTGGTAAGTATGGAGAAGATCTTGCAAAATGGCTAAAAGAAATCAGTGGTCTTGAATATAAAATTTATTTTCATCAGGGAGATGTTAAAAACATCTCTAATGCGATTATACTCGGTACATCAGATGACTTTTCTGAAAAAGCGCAGATAGAAACATTATCAGAACTTGGACCTGAAGGATTCATTGTTAAAAATGAAAAAAATCAGTTGTGGATACTGGCAAATACTGAATTAGGACTACAGCATGGTATATATGGTTTTCTCGAATCAATCGGTTGCCGCTGGTATTTTCCTGATACTACCTGGTATGTAATTCCAAAAAAACAAGATATAAAAACTTCTATTGAAATAAGGGAGAAACCATCCTTTGTATGGAGAAATATCTGGTACGAGTATGGCCCGAGAAGTCCAAAACTGAAAGAGGACTACGAAAACTGGACAAAATACAATAAACATCTTGGTTCGTTTAGGGTTTTTGCAGGCCATTCTTATGCAGGTTATATTCCTATAAAGGAGTTTGAAAAAAATCCTGAACTTTTTTCCCTTGTTGGTGGAGTAAGAAAGCCAACCCAGATTTGTATAAGTAATCCAGAGGTTCAAAGACGTGTTATTGAGGGGGTTTTGAACGTATTCAAAAAATATCCTGATAGAATAATGGCATCAATTGAACCAAATGATGGAGGTGGTTTCTGTGAGTGCGAGAACTGTAAAAAATTGGGTACTGTGAGCGACCAGGTGTTTTTTCTTGCAAACCTCGCGGCAAAACAACTACAAAAAGAATTTCCCGGTAAGTATGTAGGACTTCTTGCATATCATCTGCATAGTAATCCCCCTTCATTTAATCTTGAGCCAAATGTGCATGTCGAGGTAACAACTGGTTTTCGAGGAGGAACAAAACTTACACTTGAACAACAGGCAGAAGCATTCAGGAATCTTGGGGCAAGTATAGGGGTATATGATTATTTTAGTGTATATCTATGGGATTGGGACCTGCCAGGAGCAGCAAAAGCAGGTAGATATTATTCACTTGCAGATTTCATTAAAAAAATGAATAGATTGGGATTAACAAGTTATACTGCAGAAAGTTGTTGCAACTGGGGTCCAAATGGTCTTGGATACTGGTTGGCAGCAAAGTTAATGTGGAATGCAGGTTTAGATACAAACACACTTGTTGATGATTTCTTTCAAAACTGTTTTAAAAACGCAGAAAAACCAGTAAGAAAAATCTACGAAAGATGGGCAAAAGGAGAAAGATTTACCCCAAGAACGCTTAAACTTGCGCTTCTTGATCTTAATCAAGCATACACGGTTGAAAAGGATGAACAGGTGCAGGCGCGTCTGGATAGGATTGCTATGTATCTTCACTGGCTTGTGCTTAAGATGAACTATGAAAGAATAACAAGACAAAACCCAAAGAATGAAGAGATTATCTCAAGTGCAAAAGACCTGATTGTTTTTTCAAGAAGAATAATGGACACAGGCCTTATACAGACATATCCAATGTTGTTTACAGGGACATTTGAAAAAAGATTGTTTCCGGCATTGATGAAGATAGAAGGCCTTGATTTACAGGAGGTAGAAAAGTGGAAAAAAGAAAGGCAGGATATACCAGATGCAGAAGAAATAAGAAAATTATTTACTGAAGATGTAAAAAAATTTGCTGATTTACAGATCGTAGAAATTACAGGGAAACAATATACAGGAAAGATTGTTCCCCTGATAGAAAAAAAACCAGAGATAGCGAAGAAATTCAGCGAAGTAAGTGTAAGTCCACTGTATCTTGAATCAGGAGTGTATTATTTTGCAGGGAAAAAAGGAGAAGAAATACCGCTTACATATAAACCGCACCCAGGCCATACAATTGACTGTCACTGGAAACTTATGACAATTGATGAAAAAATTATATCTGAGGGAAATGTAAAAGCAGAAAAAGACCAGCCAGTAGATATAAAACTTTCTATCCCAGACAATGGTATTTATATCTTTGACCCTGGGACAACATACTGGAAGTCAGCATTGATTACATTTGATAATATGCCCTTATCAGTGTGGGCGGGAAGGGCGGATGAACCAGAAAAACCAAAAAAAGTCCCTTTTAGACAATGGCTTCCAAAAGGTGAACCAGTATACTTTTTTGTACCGAAAGGAACTAAACAATTTGTCGTTGGTTTTCCTTTCCTTGGAAAAACATATTCAAAAATTGAGATAAAAAACGAGGATGGGAAAACTATTTTTTTAAGTGATAAGGTTATGAATGGAGACCAGGTTTCAATAATTGTCCCAGCAGGTTCTGACAGCCAGATATGGAGCATTGCTCTGGTAAGCTTAAG
>MWDQ01000005.1 GCA_002070645.1 candidate division TA06 bacterium ADurb.Bin131 | reverse complement strand
ATCCTCAAGCCCTTTCAAATTTATATCCGGCTTATCGAAATCATATATGCGTGGAACAATCTTGATGTTTTTGACGTTCGTTTTTTGTGCTATATTGTATATCTCCTTCAGCTTTTTGTGGCTGAGCGATGGAATTGCAATAATTACAACCTCTATCCCATGCTCGTGAATCATCATTTCAAGTTCGCTGGTTTGTCCACAAACCTTTATCCCATGGATATGCAACCCTATTTTATCCGTTTTATCGTCAAGAAAACAGACCGGGTTGAACAAGTTGTTCCCCAAGCGGATCATATCCCTTAGAATCATCTCACCCGTGTTGCCTGCTCCGACAATCAGTGTCCTTTTGCCTGCACCAGCTTGTTTGCTTGCAACATGGAAATATGCCCTGCGTGCCAACCTAAATGAGCCAATCAGGATTAAAGAGAGCATAAAGTCGAGCATTACTGCGGAACGTGGAAAGCTCCCAAATAACCCCAATGGATTTATCGCATATGCAATTATCGCAATGCACGTCATACCAAGCGCAAGTGCCTTCACTAGATTGAGCGACTCTGAAAGACCGGCAAAACGCCACGACATGGAATAAAGCCTGAACATCATCATAAGAGGCACCTTTATTGCAATGAAGATTGGAATATACTTCAGTATTGGATAGTATGAAGGTATATTTCCTTCGAATCTCAAAAAAAAGGCGAAATAAATCGACGTGGCGATTAGAACGACATCTCCCGCCAGAAACAAAACAAACCTCGTCATCCATGTTCTTCTAAATAAATTCAATGTCTTAAGACCAGTTTTACAATTTAAGTATTACGTTTTAAGTTTTACGATTATATCATTAAAATTAACACTTTCTTCTTAAAACTTAACACTTTTCTCTTCTTACTCTTTTCTCTTAACACTTAACACTTTCTTCTTAAAACTTTTTTTCTTAACCCTTAACCCTCACCTCGCACCCTTCCCAAACAGCACCACCCTTACAGTCCGCAGTAAAATATGAAAATCCAGAAATGGCGACAAGTTTTTAATATAGAATAGATCATATTTTAACTTCTCCAGTGCGTCTTCCACAGTAGTACCATGTGGATAATTTACCTGAGCCCAACCTGTTATACCAGGCTTCACGGAATGTCTAATGGAAAAATATGGCACTTTTTTCTCGAATTCTTCAACCTCTTCAACCATCAATGCCCTTGGTCCAATCAAACCCATCTCGCCTTTCAGCACATTCCACATCTGGGGTATTTCATCAATCCTGGCAAGCCTCAATATACGGCCTACCCTTGTAATCCGTGGGTCATTTTTTTTTCCGGCAAATGCTCGATCGTTCTCGGTACCAACCTTCATCGTCCTAAATTTGAACACTTCGAATCTATAACCGTTTAGTCCAACCCTTTTTTGCCTGTAAAAAACTGGCCCTTTTGAATCAAATTTTATGGCAATCATTGTAAACAAAAAAATAGGAAAAGTTATTGTCAGAAAAAATAAGGCAAATAGAATGCTGATTAATCTTTTAACATTTCTATTATACATGCTTTTTTTAACTCCGTAGATCGGCATATTAAGAATCCATAGATCGCTCAAGTGTTCTACCTGTATTCTCCCAAGAACTTCTTCATAGAAAGAGGGAACGTCATATACTATCACCCCTGACATTTTGCAGCTTAAAATCTTTTTCAATAGATCGGCGTTCTTTAGATTTTTAATAGCTACAACCATATGGTCTACCCTTTTATTCTTTACAATATGTTCAAGCACAGTATGGTTACCCAGGATCATTCCAGAGTTGTGTTGTAATTGTCTTGACGGATCGTCATCTATGAACCCAACTACATTGCACGATGAATCATTCTTTAATATCTTATATACGCTATTGCCAGACTTGCCGGCGCCAACAATAAGAAAATTTTTTTGCCTTGCCGGGACATGTCTTTTGAATACCTTCTCAAATACAAACCTCCATAAAAAAATCAAGATTGCTATTGATATGTCATTAACAATAAAAACCCCTCTACTCAGTTCAAGTTTTGGAAAAATAAAAAATAAAATCAGCACTACCGCTGTAGAAACCACCATGGTAGTCAAAAATTTAAAATAAAATCTTACACCACTGAAATTAACATTAAAATTATAAAAATCCGCTATATAAAAACATATAAGATACGAGAACATAACGGTTAATGTCTCATCCCATGATGCCAGCGGCTCAAATACCAATATTTGAAAGCGTATTGCAGGTGCGATAATACATGCAAAATAGATTAACAGGGCATCTCCTGTAAGCAGTAAAAACTTCTTTTTTGGAATATGTTTCAGCATGTTTTTTTAAAAATAAAATAATCTATCCAGTATCGGCTTCATTTTATCATAAAAATCAATCTAATGTCCTGATAATATTTGTCGCTCTATCCTAAATCGCCATTCTCTTTTTCTCAATCCTAAATGATTTTGTTTCTCGCAAAGCTTATCTCTGTTAGATATAATTTCTTCATATTTTACAAGGATAAAGTCAAAGGCAGTTATCTCTCGCAGAGGCCGCAGAAAAAGGCAGAAAACAGAAGACAGAAGTCAGGAGTCAGAAGACAGAAGAGGGTTGGAAGGTTAGCAAAAAACCGGAAAAGAAAGGGTTCAAGGATTCAAGGGGTCAAGTGGTTCTCTTGGAATTTTTTTCAAAACCAAAGTAGGCAAGGGGTCGGAAAAGCGAAGGGACCCCCCACTCCACTGTTTCACTTGCTTCACCGCCTCTTCTCAATCCTAATTCCCAATTCCTAAATGCTTTTTTATCTCTCGCAGAGAACGCAGAGAACGCAGAGAAAGATGAGATAGACTTGTGGACAGAATTCTGAGACTGATGAATTCTGTCCACACTTCATGCCCCTTGCGGGGCAGAAGTAAAAATATTTAACCCGCAGGGTTTGCGGGTTTGCCATGATTAATCTTTCTCTAAATCATGGCAAAAACATTTCAACTCTGTGTACTCTGCGTACTCGAAGGCCCCCGTTGTAAACCTGACCATGTTCCACAAAATAAAGCTGGACACAGAAGTTCAAAGATGTTATAGCCATAGGCATGAAGATATGTG
>MWDQ01000004.1 GCA_002070645.1 candidate division TA06 bacterium ADurb.Bin131 | reverse complement strand
ATAGTTTTAGAGCAACTGAATTAGAATCTGCCATAGGTTTAGGACAACTGGAACAAAAAAATAAGATAATATCAAAAAGAAGAGCAAATGCTCGATATTTAACCAGAGGATTACAGAATCTCGAAGAATATTTACAACTACCATATATACCGGATGATAGAGATCATAATTTTATGATGTATCCAGTAGTGGTAAAAAAAGGAGGTAAAAAAAATTTAGTACATTTCCTCGAAAAAAATTTGATTGAAACGCGCGATATGATGCCATTGGTAAACCAGCCAATATATCTGAAACTATTTGGAAAAATAGAGGATGAGTTCCCTGTTGCAAAATGGATCAACAAAAATGGATTCTATATTGGATGCCATCAATATCTAACAAAAGATGAACTGAATTACGTAATTGCAAAATTTTACCAATTTTATAAAAGAAATGAGTGAATATTTCTGGAAAAAGAAAAGAATTCTTGTGACCGGAGGATATGGTTTTCTTGGTAAATTTGTTATTACAAGATTACGAGGATTTTCGGATATAGACGAAATAATTATATTTCATAGTAAAGATTTTGATTTACGAAGAGAAGCAGAAGTTAAAAAATTGTTTGAATTTTATGGGAAAATTAATATTGTTATCCATCTTGCCGGCGATGTTGGAGGTATTAGTTATAATAAGTCATTTCCAGGTGCTATTTTTTACAATAACTTAATGATGAATACCTTGATGATGGAGTATTGTAGATTAAATGGAGTAAAAAAATTTGTTGGAATTGGAACAGTTTGTTCATATCCTAAGTTTGCTCAGGTTCCTTTTAAGGAAGAATGTTTGTGGGATGGATATCCAGAAGAAACCAATGCACCCTATGGATTAGCAAAAAAAATGATGTTGGTTCAGGGCCAAGCATATCGCCAGCAATTTGGTTTTAATGCTGTTCACCTTTTGATGATAAATTTATATGGACCAGGAGATAATTTTGATCCAGATAATTCTCATGTTATCTCTGGATTGATTAGAAAATTTCACGAGGCAAAGATAAAAGGAACTGAAAAAGTAATTCTTTGGGGTACAGGAAATCCAACCAGGGAATTTTTATATGTCGAGGATGCAGCAGAGGCAATTATTCTGGCAACAGAAAAGTATAATAAACCAGATCCGGTTAATATTGGTTGTGGCAGGGAAATTTCTATTAAAGACCTTGCATATTTGATAGCAGAACTCACAGATTTTCATGGAGAAATAGCATGGGACTCTACTAAACCAGATGGACAACCGAGGAGATGTCTTGATACCAACAGAGCGCAGCAAGAATTTGGTTTCAAGGCAAAAACCGATTTAAGAACGGGTTTAATTAAAACCATTGCCTGGTATGAAAGATCCCTTCAGGAGGCAGGAAAATGAAACCAAAGGTTGTAATTCTTTGCGGTGGAAGAGGCACCAGAATGGAAGAAGAAACAGAATTTCGGCCTAAACCACTTGTAGAAATAGGTGGGAGGCCTATTCTCTGGCATATAATGAAAACATATGCATACTATGGGTTTGATGATTTTATACTCTGTCTTGGTTATAAAGGAAGAATGATTAAAGAATATTTTCTTAATTATGAAATGATGAATAGCGATTTTACATTAACCCTTGGCAGTAATCATATCAAAATTTATAACAGATCCGATGAAAAAAACTGGAAAATTACCTTTGCTGATACAGGAGAAACCGCTCAAACAGGCGCCAGGATTAAAAGAATAGAGAAATACATCAATGAGGAATTATTTATGCTTACCTATGGAGATGGACTATCAGATATAAATATCAGGAAACTTTTAGAATTCCATAAATCACACGGGAAAATAGGGACAATTAGTGGTGTTCATCCATCATCCAGATTTGGCGAATTAGTTGTCAGTGGAAATGAAGTAGTTAAATTTGGAGAAAAACCCCAGGTTAAAGAAGGATTTGTTAATGGAGGTTTTTTTGTCTTTCACCGCAAATTTTTTAATTATCTCAGAGAAGATGATGACTGTTTTTTGGAAAAAGAACCACTTGAAAACTTAGCAAAGGATGGACAACTTGAGGCATATCTTCATACAGGTTTCTGGCAATGTATGGACACCAGAAGAGAAAGAGACATCTTAAATAATCTATGGAATTCAGGAAAAGCACCCTGGAAGGTGTGGAAATAGAAGGCATAGGAATTTTGAAACCCTATTCCTTTATAAACTTCCTTTTCTATTTTCCACTTTGTAAGGCAGGACGCAAAAAAGGATTTTTGGAGGAAAAAGGACAGAGGATTTAGGTAAAATGGATAAACATTTCTGGCAGGGAAAGAAGGTTTTGATAACTGGATATGAAGGATTTCTGGGTTCTTGGCTTGTAAGGACTTTATTAACCACAGGAGCAGATATATTTGGTTTAGATATTAAAACCTTTCGTAAAGAAACTATTCTGACCAGACAGGATTTATCCAGGATCCACATTATAAAAGGAAATATTAAGAATTTCACGCTTGTTTCTAATACTATCAGAGACAATAAGATAGAAATTATTTTTCATCTTGCCGCAAAATCCCTTGTGGGAGATTGTCTAAAAAATCCACTCGAAGGACTTTCTACTAATATTCAAGGCACATGGAATATCCTTGAATCTTGCAGAAATGCAGATTGTGTAAAAACAATAGTGGTTGCTTCGAGTGATAAGGCATATGGCGAGCACAAGAAATTGCCGTATAAGGAAGATACACCACTTCAGGGTAATCATCCTTATGATGTATCAAAAAGTTGTGGTGATTTAATTGCTCAGATGTATCATCATACTTTTGGATT
>MWDQ01000003.1 GCA_002070645.1 candidate division TA06 bacterium ADurb.Bin131 | reverse complement strand
GAGGGTAAAGAAAATAAATAAAAACATCGCAGAGGTTGAGTTATCTGGTATCAGGAGGAATATTGATATTTCTCTAGTCAAAGGGGTAAATGTTGGGGACTATGTTATCGTTCACGCTGGTTTTGCAATACAGAAACTGAACAAAAAGGATGCGAAGGCCACACTGAGAATTTTTTCAGAGATGAGAAATGGTACATAGAGATATACGCATGGATAGGAATCCTGTGGATGATTTGATGTCAGAAGTTCATCGTTTGTCAAAAAAGGTCAAGAGACAGGTAAGATTTATGGAGGTTTGTGGTACTCATACAATGGCTATCGCGAGGTCTGGTTTGAGAAATTTACTTCCAGATAATATTACTCTTATTTCAGGTCCTGGATGTCCTGTGTGTGTGACTCCAAATTCTTATATTGACCGGGCAATTGCAATCTCAAACCTTGATAAAACAAGAATACTTACATTTGGGGATATGTTCAGGGTTCCTTCTTCAGTTTCCTCTCTCGAGAAACAACGTTCAAATGGAGCAAAGATTGACATTGTTTATTCTCCACTTGATGGACTTGAATTAGCCAGGGCTCATCCAGATGAAACTATAGTTTTTCTTGGGGTTGGTTTTGAAACAACAGCACCTCTCGTAGCAACAGTTATAAAATATGCAGCAAAAGAAAAAATCCAGAATTTCCTTGTTCTTTCAGGACATAGATTGATTCCTCCTGCAATGGAGGCGCTTGTTTCCAGTCCAGACCATACCATTGATGGTTTTATATGTCCTGGCCATGTTAGTGTTATTATAGGTGCTGAATCATACAGGATTTTTGTAGAGAAGTATGGTATTGCCTGTGTTATCGCTGGCTTTGAGGTTTACGATATCCTTCAGTCAATTGTTTATCTTCTTGAGATGATTGCTGGAATAAGAGAAAAATCAGTATATATACAATATTCGAGATGTGTTAATAAGGATGGAAATACAACAGCAAGAAAGGTAATGTATGATGTTTTTGAACCTATTGATTCAGAGTGGAGAGGACTGGGTATTATCCCCTTAAGTGGGCTTGCTATGAAGAGCAAATACAGTGATTTTGATGCTAAAAAAATACCCGTAAATATATCTTCTTATAGAGAAAAGAAAGGATGCCTCTGTGGAATGGTATTAAAGGGTAGTATTTCTCCGTTTGATTGTAAACTTTTTGGAAAGCAGTGTACCCCGGAAAGTCCTGTTGGCCCCTGTATGGTATCATCCGAGGGAACCTGCGCTGCTTATTATGCCTATGAAAGACGATAGAATTTTAATTACTCATGGTGCTGGTGGTAGACAAACAAGAAATTTGATTGAGAAAGTCCTGCTGAAATATTTTAAGGACCCTGCATTGCGATTATTACCTGATTCGGCATCCTTAAGTATTTCCAAATCTTGTGCAGATATTTGTTTCACAACTGATGCCTATGTTGTTAAGCCAATATTTTTCCCTGGTGGAGACATAGGAAAACTTTCTATTTGTGGTACGATAAATGATCTTGCAGTTTCAGGAGCAAAACCGCTTTTCATTTCCTGTTCATTGATAATCGAGGAGGGTTTTAAGATATCTGACCTTGAGAAAATTGTTATGTCAATGGCAAATACTGCAAGATTGAATTCAGTAAGAATTGTTACAGGAGATACAAAGGTTGTTGATAGTGGCAATGGAGATGGAATTTTTATTACGACCTCCGGTATCGGCATAAAAAGGAGAGGATTTTCAATAGATATTGATAAAATAAAACCAGGGGACGCAGTTATTATAAGTGGGGTTCCTGGTATGCACGAGATATCCATTGTCAATGCAAGGGAAAATCTGGGTTTTAAATCAAACCTGAAAAGTGATTGTGCTTCTGTTTATGGACTTATTTCAAAAGTTTTCTCAGTTTCTAATGGTGTGAAATTTATGAGGGATCCAACAAGAGGTGGACTTGCTTCTGTATTGAACGAAATTGTTTCTAATATGAGATATGGAATTAGAATTTATGAAGAGAAAATTCCTGTTACTAAAGGGGTTTCTTCTTTTTGTGAAATACTCGGTTTTGACATTCTTAACCTTGCAAGCGAGGGTAGGGTAGTGATGATTGTTGACAGTGATGATTGTGAAAAGGTGGTGTCTATTATGAGAAAACATTCCCATGGAAGAATGTCCAGTATTATTGGATATGTGACAGATGAACTTCCGGGAAAGGTTGTGATGAAAACTAAAACTGGAGGGGAAAGATTTATTTTGATGCCTTCTGGTCGTCAACTACCAAGAATTTGTTAGGTTTTATTTCTCGTATCAAATTCTCGCAGTCCTTTTAATTGTTTATCAATCAATCCGTTTGACTCATTACCAACTGTTAATTCAGCTATTTCCTCCTTGCTTATGATGTTTGATTTATTTACTCCGCAAAGGATGAAAACATCTTTGCCCTGTCGTTTTATATAGTTAACTGCTTCACTTCTTTTCTCAAAAACAAGTTCTCCTCTTCTTATTACCGGTATATTTTTAATTTCCTCGTTTGGCTTATTTATGATAGCGGCAAACATTGTAAAAATTCCTAATCCAGTGGCAGGTATGAGTGTTAATTCTTCTATGGTTTCCTCTGCTGATGTGATGTCAGTTTCTAATACTTCTTCAATACTTAAGTACAGAAACGGTCTTGTCCTTATTCTATATCTTGTAAAGGAT
>MWDQ01000002.1 GCA_002070645.1 candidate division TA06 bacterium ADurb.Bin131 | reverse complement strand
GGTTAGCTAATTTATAATGGGTGGTCATTTAAAAGGGATAAAGTCAAAATATCTGGATATAATGGTTAGGAAATTAAAAAAAACAGGTTTTAAATACCATATGGGATTGTAGCAACGAAAGTATTTCTTACCATTTTCAATCATCTTCTTTCCAGAGATACTCTTACTACTTGTGGTTAGTAAAGGGGAAGGGTATCCCCTACCAGGAGATAATAAATAAGACCAAAAGGAAACTTATAAAGAATAAAATTAAAGGCTATATAAATGGGAGTTATTGAGACAGATAGAGGGAACGCAACCTTTATGAACACCTATATAACAAAAAAATGGTTGCCATCTCGACAAGATATCGGGATATGCAACCTTTATGAACAAATATATGGAAAACATAATCTTTATGGATAAGGAAGATGTCAAGAGATATCGTTTAAGAATGGTTCAAGATGCGTTCTCACTTATTTTTTCAAATTGTATCAAAAATTTTTCAAATCGGCGTTTTTGCAGGTCTACAATATCACGATTTTTTCAAATGGAATTTCACAATTTTTCCATATGAAATTCTTTACTGAAACCAGCAGAACAAGTTATGAATTTCTAACTCACAAACTGATAGAACAGGGTTGAATCAGGGGAAAATATCAAGATTTTTTCAACCGGATTTTGCATAGGATTGTATGACTTGCGATTATGGTAGGATTACATCAAATCTGATTACTTATTGAGACATATATATCTTTCTTATTGTATTGAGCGGGAAGCAATTGACGACCTTTGCGAGAGAGGTGAGGCGTCCTAAAAAAGTTGACACAGGCTCCGAAATCAAGGAGAAGGAAAATGGATCAAAAAGCAACCCCAAGAGGAATGTATAATTGCTACAGTGTTGCCTTTAAAATGAAGATTGTGTAAGAAGTCGAAAATAGTCTAATTAGTATAAATGCTGCCCGAGAACTTTACAACATAAATAGTAAGAATACAATCTCTGAATGGGTTGCCAAATATGGCAGAAACCAAAGAATATATAAAACGGTGTATATTATGACCAACGAAGAACAACTGGAGTTAATTAAGCTTAAGAAGGAAAATCTGAGTTTGCAGAAAGCATTGGATGACAACCAACTTCATAAACTTGCAATGGAAACCCTAATCGAAATTATAGAAAAGTCCTCCAGTGAAAACTAAAAAAATATTTAGCATTGCAACTATGGAAGGAAATAGAGAAAAAACTTCTCTCCTCAGAATCCCAATGAATTTAAAAGTTATATGTAAAACCCTGAACTATACTCTATTTGCAAATTAATTTCTGTTAGAAGCTCATCAAAAATATTCTGTTCTGAAAAACCCGCTCCGCCAACGACTGATAGTTGAATGATTCGGAATAGGATTCTTCATACTGAGAATGGTAACGATGGTTCCTCGTTTGAGAGTTGTGATGGGTTTGGTGTCGAAGTTTGCTGTCGAGAAGACTTTGGTATCAGCTTCGATGAGTGCTGCCTGTCCTACAAACATCCCAGTCTCATACCTGGTGTCTGCCCGAACTGTTGAAATGTTGATTGCCAGGATGACGAACACTGCTGCTGCGAGAATCAAAACCTTTTTCATATTTATCTCCTTGCCTAGAGATTTACTTCGCTCTGTAGATTGATGGAAGCTTGTAATCCTGAACTGCCATGATGTGAAGGCAGGGAAGTTTCCTTCCGATAACCCGACTGTTCAGGCAGGTGCACTTGAATCCACCAAACTGGTTCTTGGTTACTATATCTGTTCCAACTTGCCATGAGAATGCACTGATCATTGTAACCTTCATGTCCTCATGGATCTTCTTGATTTCGTTGAACTCTTCCTGTGTTAGAATTCCCATTTCCTTCTCCTTGCCTAGAAGATTTTGCTGATGATAACGATTGCTCCAATAATTACAACCCATAGAATACCAGTCAGGATAAAGGGATACTTTGCCGACCCGGTTCGTTTCTCATCTCTTTCCTGATGGATAGATTCACGGATTCTTTTTTTGTAACTTTCCATCAACCTCCCACCATTGAATTGAATAACATTACTTCTCATATCTTCTCTCCTTGCCTTTTGATTTCGAACTATATATATTTTTTGAGATATAATATTATTATATCTCTTCGTTTTTCATCTAAAATAACCAGAACTTATACCAATTACTTTTCTTGTTATTTATTAGATATTAATATATATAGAATTCGTATCTATAATTGATTAAAAATTGACAAAAAAAAGGGTGCATGAAAAAGGAGACTATCCAATTTCCGCACCCTTTTCACATAGGAGGGCACCTATGTTGGAGTATTACTTCAGATAGAGATCTACTCTACGATCCGTATCCAACCAGGTTTTGGCTGCATATTTCTTACCCTTGGTTTCAGTGATGATCTTCTTTGCAGGAACACCCTTGGAAACCATGTAAGCTTTGGCAGCGTCAGCACGTTTCTGACCCAGCTTCATGTTATAAGCAACCGAACCCTTCATGTCACAATTCCCAACCAGGTCCCACGTAACATCCGGATTAGCCTTGGCATAAGCAACTGCTTTATCCAGTTTGGCAGCTTCCGAAGGTTTGATATTGTATTTGTCAAAATCGAAGTAAATGGGATCAAACTT
>MWDQ01000001.1 GCA_002070645.1 candidate division TA06 bacterium ADurb.Bin131 | reverse complement strand
TGGAATAATAACATCAAAGGATATTGAATCATACTCCAGCCAATTAAAATCACCTTGAACCCTTATCCATGATTCCTTCATACCATTGACATCTATTGAAAGGGATTTTGACCCACTCGAAACAAAATTATTTGATAGATGCATCTGTTGTACATCAGAGACACTTTCCCAGTTCTGAAGGTCTTTTTCAAAATCAAAAACAATAGCGCCACCTGCACATATTGCATAAAAAAATAAAAGTGCAATTCCTATTAAAAAGTTAAATATCAATCTTTTCATCAATTTCATAGATGGTCTCAAACCTCCGCAGAACAGAACGCAATCTTATTTTCTCATTAAACAAAACATTAAATGATGTCTTCTGGGTCTTCAGAAAAAATTCTGAAATCACAGAATCTACCATTGATTCAGAAACCGTTTCTTCACTAATTTTTATCTTTGGATAGTACGCAAGAACATTAGAATTTGGCTTGAATTTTATTTTTATCTCAAATGTTTCTGTCGATGGGTAAAAAATCATCGTGCTACCAGGTACCAAACCAGGAGGTTCAGGAGAAATAGAAATAAACCTTCCGGCCCTTCCAGAAAAATAAACCTCAATCTTCATACCATGCTTTAGGCCTTCAAACATTGTTGTGGAAATCCCTGTTTCACTGTCAATAGCACAATCACGAACAACCCTTATCTTTTCTGTTTTTATATCCTGCCATGGAAAAATCAACGAAACACCTTCTGGTTTTCTCCAATAATCAGGCATAAATGGAACCGTCTTTTTGAGAAGAGCCACATAATCCTTATTTTCTTTAAAGATTAATGTATGTGGTTCGGTAAATGATATTTCAGTATTTGACAGACAGTTAATTGCGCAGGTAATCGTTTTTCTGTCTTTAGAAAAAGGAACAATATCAATGGTTTCGCTCTCCTGGAAAAGTACAGGGTCATTCCTTGTTATGGAAATAAAATTTGTGTAATAATACTGCTTCTGATTGATGCCAAGAACCACAAAACTACCGGTTGTTTCAAATGAGATATCATCCTTTAGATACAGACGAAAGTCCTTTAATATATCTTCTGCCTGACGTTTGAGCACGGAATTTTTTGTGGTTGATATAATCTCACTTAAAACTTTGATACCCTCGTCAAAATAGTTCGCCTGAATTAAAAGTTGGCCTACCTGAAATTTTGTATATTCTCCAATATTTTCGCCTGAAAGAAAATCCTTAATTAAGATAAAACTTTGTTCATTTTCTCCAAGGTTTATCAGACATTTTGCCAGTTGTGGAACAATATTTTTCTGGTTATATTTTTTTACAAGAGTTTCATAAAGTTCCCTGCCCTTCTTATAGTCAAAAAGTACATCAACATAAAGGGATGCCTCTCTTCTTATGATATCCGTAATTCCTGCGTCATCAGGATATTTTTTTCTAAAGTCCTCAAAAATTCTTATTTTTTCTGCTGATGTTTTATCGTTTTCGGGTATGCCGAGAAACTTTAAGTCAACAATCCTGCCAAATAATTTCCTGAGTGATACAAATTCAGGATTTTCATCAATAAGTTTGGTAAGAGAAGGAACAAATGTTTCCCTGATAAGTTTTGCAGTTTCAGGACTATTCCTTCCAAGGATTGAAAGAGTATCAAGCATTGATCCCACTGCATAATGATCAGGAAAAGCAATTATGAAACTATAAAATAATAAAGGATCCTTATTAAGTTTAGTGGAAAACCTATCAACCATTCTATATGAAATGGATCCTTTAGAACCAACACTATCTTCAATATTTTTCATTCTTAAGAAGGCATTGTTGTAGTTATGTTTTTTTATATCATTTGCTGCAAGAATGACATTATAAGAAACAGGATCCTGTTCTGATTTTTTCGCATAATACTCAAATTTTTCTTCGTCCCATATAAGGTCGACAAGCGGCAAAAGATTATCAACCTTTGCTGACCATGACTTCCATTCAATAGCAGACATAAGATAATACTCTGCTGCTTCTTCTTTTTTTCCTTCGGATTTATAGCATAATGCAAGCTTTTGCATGGATGCAATATCATTTGGCTTATACTCGAGAACCTTTTTGTATAATTGCTGAGCTCCTGAATAATCATTATTTGACATCTTCTGGTTTCCTGCTTCCCTATACACATCTACAAGAATGTTTTTGCAAAAACCTTCAATCTGTTGTGCATCCTTTTCTGCTTTTAACTTTTCCAGAAAAGAGTTTCCAAATTCTACGATTGAAGAATAATCCTTATCTGCTTTATAGATAGATACAATCTCTTGAAAACCAGACCTAAGTAATCCAACATTTTTTGAATAATCTGCCTTATCAAGGAACAGCTTAAGAAACTGAATTGCCTCAGAATTCTTTTTGAGTTTTGAGTACGACATACCAATGTAATAATAAAACTCTGGTATATCTGTACCTTCCTTAATTGCTTTTGTTGCGATGTCAACTACAGCAGAAAAATCACCCTTGTTGAATAATTTACTAACATCATTTACTGTAATTTTTCCCTGGCTATGTATGGCTTCAGACAAAAGAAAAAACAGAAAAAATACATACAAAATTTTTTTACTCATTTTTCCATTCATATCCAAAAATCTCCGCCTTATTTAATTCAACCCTTAAACTCAAAGGAAGGTCAACCGGTATATCAGAAATTTTTTTATTCCTAAACCTCACAGGAGCACTTACACCATCAACAGTAATAGGAATACAATCATCAAAAGAAAACCCATTCAAACTATCTGATTTTCTTACTGCACCGTGATAAGGGCCCTGTTTTTCTGCAATGGCAACCCTTATGCTCGCATCTGAACTTCTGCAGATGCAGTTTATATAAAGAGCATTGCCGTATCTTCTTTCAGCATCAACATCAAAATATCCTTTATATGTTGATGCAAGGGAAGCAAATCTATCTTTTTTTATTTTTGCCATCATAACCCTTGCGGTATCTCTATGGTCCAGAAGAGGAATATCTTTTTTTAATGAAAAATCAGGATTTATTGACCAGCCGTGGTCATATCTTGAACCGCCATAATAAAGATATAGTTCATCGTCGTGTTCAACAAATGTACTTGATGGAACCATAAATCCTGCATCCCATTCAGAAGGATTTCCGGTGGTAAGCCATACAGGTCTGCCCTGTGGATGCCGCCAGATTATTCCATCGTGTGAAAAACCAAGCCGAAAATGACAGAGGCCATTTGGGTTCTGAGCAAAACACTGCCTTAAATGAGGCCAGACAACAAAAATATCCTCAACAGAAATAAGAGATTCCCCACATCTATAAACGCCCACTCCGTAATACTCAGATATCAGTCCACCCTGTTGCCTGGCAATTATGTCATCATAATCATCAGACACAAAACATTCATGCCATTTTCGAACACCATCGTACCCTTCCCAGTGAATGCCATCTTCACTTTGTACAACAATTGCAGCCCTCCTCGAGATTATGCCGTGCATTGCTCCAACCTTATTATAAAGCAGATATCTGTTTGTTTCTTTATCTGCATAAAGACACGCCCAGTCGCCATGTGTAAAAAGTTTTGTTATCATTCTCCAGTGCAAACCATCATCAGACGCATAGATATAGGTACCGGCGGGATCGTCTATTCTGTTTTCAGGAATATCTGTTACATCAGGAACAAGACCCACGCCATATCTGATTAAAGCCATAAGATATTTTGAATTGGTCCCAGGAAGACCGTGAACAACCCCCATACAACAGCCAGGCAAAGTCAAGAGATTATTACCAGGATACCTGTTTTCTCCAGTGATACGGAGGTCTGGCTTCTCCCAGTTGATGCCATCTTCGCTTTCTGCATAGCAAACAAATGGCAAATCTGGCTGCACATCATAAGATGGTGTTTCTGGTTGCCCCCAGTACCACATTTTAAAAAGACCTTTCTCTTTTAAAACAGTACCCCATATTGTCGTTAATCCACTATCCCAGCTGCCAGAGGGCCCTGGTTCAAGACCCCTTATGGGGACCTTTTCAGCCATTGGAAACCTCTGATAGATATTGGTATCCCATTGCGTAAGGGAATCAACATCAATAAATGTCCTTTTCTTTGGCGCTATATTGATTTTCATTTTTATCTCCGGTTAAAATAACATTCTACTACCTATAATTATTTGAAAATTCAACTGTTTTTATATACCTCACATTTTTCACCTTACATTTTATATCCTGCATTCCTGATTAAAATAGGCATTGTAAAATTATTCCTTGTTTAGTCAAATCGCACTTCGCTTTAAAGTTTTCTCCTTCAACCATAAATTATGATTAATCAGTTATTTTGAAATCAATAAAAACATCTGATATCATATGCTTATTAAAAGTTATTATACATCATAATATGCTGATAGAATATTCAAACCTCAATAACGAAAGGAAAATTTTCCTTAACAAGGAACTTGCTGATATTCTGTACATATGCAGAAAAAATCAGATATCCGTTCCAGAAACCAATCTATTAATAATTGATTCAACAGATACTGCTGAATTACCGCAGGAAATAAAACATAGATTAAGAATTAAATGTATGTCTGGCGTAAAAAAACCAGATAATTTTGCTGACCTTTGCGAGTATGAAAAAAATATTCAAACCAGTCAATCTATACTACACAATAATGCCCTGTGGATTATAGGTGGAGGGGCAGAAGGCGCTGTTTATGGTTTCTATAATGCTATAAAAAAAATAACAGGTATAAGGTGGTATGGAACATCTGAATCATCTGTTATGTTTGT
Source organism: candidate division TA06 bacterium ADurb.Bin131 (assembly GCA_002070645.1). Lineage (GTDB taxonomy): Bacteria > Ratteibacteria > UBA8468 > B48-G9 > DTJG01 > DTJG01. Next base: position 1,936 of record MWDQ01000001.1, on the reverse strand, counting down.
AAAACCAGCAGAAATAATTGAAACCATACACAGACCAAAATTCGCGTTTAGAGGATTTGAATTTTCTCCATCACAACAAAAATATGATTTTGCCTGTAAATTCATCAAGTGGATGGTTAGAAATGGATGGAATCTGCTTGATATAAATGCGGCTCGTTGGAGTATGTATCCCTTCAAAGATGAATTTATAAGAATGTGCAATATATTTGGTATCAAACTTGCTATTGGTTGTCATACTGTTGAATTATTTGTACCTGATTCTTTATTCGACACTAATCCGGAATTTTTTGGACTTAGAGAAGGTAAAAGATGTATTAAAGCCATCGTCAGCTCCCCTGATATCAATAAAAAATGGGAGGCGAGAATACAACCCTGTTATTCTAATCCAAAATTAAAAGATATAATGACGGATGCCATCGTAAATTTCATAAATAGCCATCCTGAAATATATATTTTCTCTCTATGGCCACATGACGGAATTAATAACTGGTGTCAGTGCGCTAAATGCATCACTAAGACACCGTATGAAATAATGTACAATCTCGCACTTGAAATAACAAAAAAAATAAAAAGGTTCCTGCCAATTGAATTATTATGTTATTCAAATATGTTTCTTATACCAGAAAAAACTCTTCAGTTTTCAAACAATACCTATACACTGTTTTGTCCATACCTTAGAAGATATGAACACAGATTTTTCGACGATGGATTCGATGAAAAAAAATTAACCATCGGAACAAGGTATCCAGACCCGGATCCAATAAATCCTACGGACGATAGGGAGTACGGAGTATTGTTGAATAGATGGCTGCCATACTTAAAAAAGATTGGTTCAGCACCGGGGATTTTTTCATATTATCAACTTGTATTTCACGATGAAACAGGGAAAAGCGATAGGTCAAGATATCTATATCACCCGGACCATAGAATTGTTGAGGATGAGATAAAAAAATTTGCTGAACTCGGAGTAAATGTTTTTTATGATTGCTCACCGCCATATCCAAACTTCTGGCCTGACGAAAAATTCTACTCATACCTTTCACCGATACTCTGGGAACAACACCAAAGTGCGGATAAAATTATTTTAGAATATTACAGGGCGGTTGCCGAAGAAAGAGCAGAAGTTTTAATGAATGTTCTAAAAAATATCTCTTTATCCCTGAAAGACAGAACAAATCCAGAAATTCCTGAATCCCTTATTAAAACAGCAAAGGGTATTTTTAGCAATCTACCAAAGTCAACTTCTGATAGATATTTACTGTGGATTAATTACATCCAGATGGGCAATGATTCCTGGAAGGCGCTGAAAAATGGAAATATAAACAAGATGATTGAAACAGAAAATCATATCATTAATTTCTTTGAAGAAAACCGTGCTATCCTTGAGGAATGCATTGATGTTGATTATATGATAAGATACTCAAAGTCAGTTATTAACTTTTATCAAAACAAAGAGGAAAAATGAAAAAACTATGCGTAATTTTCTGTGTACTTTTTTTATGTATCACAAAGGTATTCTGTCAGGATGATTCTGTATTTGTAAGATTTAAGTTAATAGAACCCATTGACGCGAGGTTTTATGTAAAAATAGGCGGCTATATCCATATTCCTAACTGGTATATTCCCGTTGCATATGTTCCTGAAAATGCACTCCAGGATTCATCTTCATGGGTAAAGTCAGGCCAGTTTACACCATGGTTCGACCTAAAAAAACATGCTGGTAAATCACTTCACGGACAACTTAATCGTTCTGGAGGAATTGCAGAATTCCCGAATATAACTGCGGATTTCATAACAGACATCAAAGCAGATAATAGAAAAGTTATAATTGAACTTGCAACCCAACCAGACGAAAAATCAATTGTAAAAAGATTTGAAGAATCGTATTCAGGAAGTTTAACAAGTTTTCTTGTTTCTCCAGACATAAAAAAAGATG